>NZ_JABEPH010000001.1:0-84588 GCF_013004495.1 Rhizobium sp. SEMIA 4085 | reverse complement strand
CGGTTGATCTGATCGACGACCTTGCCGTTCTTAGCATGGAAGGTGACGCGCGAAGCGGCGATCAGGGCATGATAGGTCGCCTCCTCCATCAAATCCTTCCGGACGGCAAAGATATGTTGCCGGAGGCCATCTGCCTGGCCGATGCGGCGCACGTTTTCGCACATCTGGTCCACGGCATGCTGCATGTCCTGCGCATAGGAGGATGCACGCTCGTTCATGATGACAAGATCGGCCGTCACGCCACGCGAGCGCAGATATTCCTCCGCCAGCAATGCCTCGCGAACGATATCAAGATCCATGTCGTCATCGATGCGCAGCATGAAGATCGGGAAGTCGCCGGAGATCGCAAGCGGCCACAGCGACGATTGTGACTGCATGCCGGCTCGAACTGCCGCAGCATCGGCGCGCAAGTCCATGTCCGGATAGACCAAATGCCGGCCAAGATACTGGAAGGCGGCAGCCTGCTGGGACGTCACGCCGACATGGCGCATCTGCACCTGCGTGCGTGTCCAGGCCTGAACAAGCTCGTGATTGAAGGCATCGGCGTGCCGATAGCGCTCGACAGCCTTGTCCACCTCGTCGCGGCTAGGAGCGGCGATCGTCCAGAAGATCACGCTCACTTTCTTGCCGGCCGGCACACGAACCGTGCGGCGCAACGAAAGGATCGGATCGAGCGTGAAGCCGTCGGTGCCTGAAAGCGTCGCACCAGGATCGAAGGCTGCGGCATCCGCAAGGCTACGGCCGCGGCCGAGGAATTTGCGGCGATCGGTCTCGAATTCCGTTTGCCGGGAAGGACCGGCACTGTCGACGATCAGATGGGCAATGCTCATGTTCGGCTCGCCCGGATCGCGTCTGTTGCGTTCGGCACGGATGACGTCGCCGCGCCTGCCGAATTCCGTCTTCACGAACATGCGGGCGAAAGCCGGATGCGCATTGTCCGTGTCATCCAGTGTGATCACCGGCTCCAGATAGGAGGTGACTTCGATGAAGCGGTCTTCCGATCCCATGTTGAGAAGCGTCAGCCTGCGGCCTTCCGCATCATGCTCGGTCGCAACGATGCATTCCAGTTCACTGCTGAGGTCGCCAACAACCTTGGTGAATTCCGCCTTTTCGTCGGCGAAGAGCACATTGACCTTTTCGCCCTCGACACTTTTTGGTTCGGCGGTGGCCGACCACCATTCGTTGGTCGCCGTGTCGCGCAGGAAGATGAAGCTTCCCCAGCGGTCTTCCGTCGGGTCGGCTTTCCAGCGGGTAACGGCCTGGCCGTTCCAGTGTGCGTAGCCTGCACCAGTCGCCGTCAACATCATCGAATAGTGACCGTTGGACAGGAACATGAGTTCGCGATCGCGCGAAAGCGGATCGGCGATCTTGCGAAGCTCCGGCCGCAGGAGATCTTCCTGGATGCTGGCGGGCGTATCCGATTCGTGCTTGCCGCTCATGACGGGGATGTCGCGCGGCGCCTTTTCCTGCAGCAACAGTTCGGCTGCTTCGATCACCGGATCGGAGTGGAAGAGCTCACGCAGATGCCCATTGAAAGCGACATTGGCAACCGCTGCGATCGACATGCCGTGATGGTGCGCATAGTAGTTATAAACAACAGCGCATTTCTTGCCTTCCGGCACGCGGGTCGGCGTGAAGTCGACGGCATCATGGAATCCGAATTTGCCGAGCGCACCGAGCTTGCGCAGGCGCTGCAGATTTTCGAGTGCCCCTGGCGGGTCGTATTGGCTGGCGAGGATCGAGGCATAAGGCGCGATGACGGCATTGTGGCCGAGGCCGCGCTTCAGGCCAAGCGTAGGCACGCCGAAGTTCGTGTATTGATAGTTGAGGTTATGGTCGCGAGCGTTGAAGGCCGCTTCCGAAATGCCCCACGGAATACCCAGCTTGCGTCCGTAGTTCATCTGCTCGACCACGACCAGATTGTTTGTCTGGTTGAGAATACCCCCGCCGCGCTCCTGCATGACGAGCGGCGGCATCAGATATTCGAACATCGAGCCGGACCAAGAGACGAGAGCGCCGCGCGAACCGACCGGCACGACCTGGCGGCCGAGGCGATACCAATGCTCCGTCGGCAAGTCGCCCTTTGCGATGCCGAAAAGACTGGTCAGCCGGCATTCCGACGCCAAAAGGTCGTAGCAGGCCTGGTCGAGCTCGCCGCTTTCGACGCGATAGCCGATCGAAAGAAGGCGGCGTTCCGGACGGAACAGGAAGCTGAAATCCATCGAGAAGGCGAGATCGCGGGCCTTGTCGCGAAGGGCAATCAGCCGCGGCCGCAAAGCATCGATATTTGAAAGGTCGAATGTGCTGTCGGAAATATGCGCTTCGCAAATCTTGACGAGTGCTTCGGCCCAACGGGTAAGTTCGCCGCTGAGTGCCGACTTCACTTCGTGATCGAGATTTGCCGCAAGCTTCTGGATGTCACGGGCAAGAACCGCAAGGTTGATGACGCGGATCGAGGCGAACTCGTGCTCGCGCTTAACGGCGGCGAGCGCGTTCTGGAAGCCGACGATCCGTTCTTCCAGGCGGCGGCGGAGCGGACGGACCGTCTTGCGATCGTCTGGAAGGTCGGCCAGTACTTCGCCGAGGATGCCGGCAGTGTCGCCGACGCCGTCGAGATTGCCCTGCATATGCGCCGACGGGGCCTCGGCCCAATTGCGGCAAGCCGACGAAACGGCAATAAGGTGACCGGCGAGATTGCCGCTGTCGACAGCCGAAACGTATCGCGGCCCAAGGGTCTGCAGCGTATCGGTGTGGTACCAGTTAAAGAGGTGGCCACGATACTTCTCCATCTTGTCGATGGTGCCGATCGTCTGCTCCAGCCGCTCGATCGTTTCCTCGAAGGAAAACCAGCCGAACTGGCGGCCGGAAACGACCGAGAGCAGGTACACGCCGATATTGGTCGGCGAGGTGCGGCTCGCGACGATGACGTGCGGCGTTTCCTGAATGTTATCTGGCGGCAGGTAATTCTGTTCTGCCGTGGTGAACGTATCGAAGTAACGCCAGGTGCGGCGCGCGATCTTTCTGAGCTCGCTTGAGACCGAATCGGCGACTTCCAGGCGGTCTTCGGTTTCTGCCGACTGGCTGACATACCAGGCAACGAGTGGCGACAAGGTCCACAGCAAGGCAAACGGAATACCGACGAGGAATGCGTTATCGCCGGGAAGTGCTGCAAAGCCGAGTGCGAGCAGCGCGAGCACCGGGGCGTGCCACATCGCGCCGTAGTAGGAGAGGATCGTTCCCTGCCCGCCCGCTTGGACGCTGGCAGCAGTGCGCCATTGCAGCATCAATTTATGGCTGACGAGAAGACGGTAGAGCGAGCGGCCGATCGCATCGACCATCATGCAAGCCGTATCGGCAATGAAAACGATACGAAGCGCCACCTGGGCGTTCGCAGCGCGGATATCCGACCACACGGTATAAAGATGTGCCCGTGCAACGATATCGCTGGTGCGTGGAATGATGCCGTGGATGAGCGACAGCGTCGGCGCAACGAAGAGGCAAAAGATCAGGAGGATCTGCCATACGAGTGCGCCAAGCGGGCCCATAAGATACCAGCCGAGCACGGAAGCGAAGAACCAGGCGATCGGCGTCAGCGAGCGGCGCAGGTTATCGAACATCTTCCAGCGCCCGAGAGCGGTGACGCCGTATTTTGGATTGAACATATATGGCAGAAGCTGCCAGTCGCCACGCGCCCAGCGATGCTGGCGCGAAGCCTCGACTTCGTAGCGGATCGGAAAGTCTTCGACGAGCTCGAGATCGGTAACGAGTGCGCAGCGCGCCATCGAACCTTCGAGAAGATCGTGGCTCAACACCGAATTCTCATCGATGCGGTCCCTCAGCGAAGCTTCGAAGGCATCGACATGATAAAGGCCCTTGCCGGTAAACGTGCCTTCGCCGGCGAGGTCCTGGTAGACATCGGAAACCGTGAAGACGTATGGGTCGAGGCCGCGGTTGATCGAGAAGACGCGCTGGAATACCGAAGCGTCCTTGCCGGTCGTCAGCGACGGGGTCACGCGCGGCTGCAGCACGCCATAGCCGCTTTCGACGCGGCCGGTCTTCGGGTTTATCACCGGACGGTTGATCGGATGATAGAGTTTGCCGACAAGCTTGGTCACGGCATCGCGCATCAGGCGCGTGTCGGAATCGAGCGTCATGATATACTGAACGCCAGCCGGCACAATATTGGCGCCCGGTAGATAGGTCGTGTCGCTGTCGCCGCGCAAAAGCATGTTCAGCTCGTGCAGCTTGCCGCGCTTGCGCTCCCAGCCCATCCAGACGCCCTCTGACGGGTTGTAGAGGCGGCGGCGATGCAGGAGGTAGAAGCGCGTTTTGCCGTCATAGGCGTAACGTGCCGAAAGATTGGCGATTTCACGCCGGGCGTAGTCCAGGACTTCCAGGTCGTTCGACGTCTCCTCGACATCGCTGTCGGGCCAGTCGCTCAGCAGCGCGAAATAGATTTCGCCGCGCGGATTGGCGAGATAGTGAACCTCGAGATTGCGAACCAGGTCATCGACGCTGTCGCGGTTCGAAATCAGGCATGGCACGACAAGCAGCGTGCGCGCGTCTTCCGGAATGCCTTCCTTGAACTCGTAGCCGACAAGCCGCGACGGCGTTACGAAGAAGGACAGCAAGGTATTGAAAAGACCTGTCGCGCCCTCCGATGCCGGGAGAGAGAACATGATCAGCAATACGGCGATTTCCAACGTGCCCATGCCGGCATTGGCCATGAAGCGCCCGACGATCGCCATCGCAATGATGGTAAGCAGCATGACGGGGAGCGCAATCGACAGCCAGTTGAACTTGCGGACTGTTCGAACAAAATGCTGGACCAGGGTCGGACGATAATTGGCACGTTCTTCAAGTTTGGGCCGGTGCATGCCGGCAAGAAAGCCGCCGACATTCGGCTCATGCGGTTGCGGCTCCTCAGAGGCTCTGGCTTCGCTGGTCATGTCGAGCGCCAACTGGGCGACTTCCATTTCCGTCAGCGGCGAGCGCTTGGCGAGCTTCTCGATCTGTTTGCGGTATTTGTTGCGTGATCCCGAATCGAGGATGCCGTAATCGGAATTCTCCCACAGCAGCTTGTCGACATGGCTGACCTGCTCGACCCAGACCGACCATTCCGCATCATCGATCTCGCGAAGGCTCCGGATGATGTTGCCCATCGTGACATTGCCGGAGGAGAGGCGGCTATGCTCCGCCATCGTCGCTTCTTCGGTATCACGGCCGAGCCTTTCCAAACGCTCATCGAGCCAAGCGATCGCAAGGCTAGACGCCTGCGACCCGTCGCGCATGCGATAGAGGAACTGCGTCGAGAAGGTATTGTCCTCGGCAAGCGGTTCGAGCGTCCTCAGATACTCCGCAGCCTTCGCCGGATCGTCCAAACGCACGAGTTCATCGGCCGCCTCGTTCGCACGGCGGCGTATGCGCCGGCTGCGTTCAACGCGACTGGAAATGCGACGGAGGTTTTCGACGAGAACATACCGCACAAGCGAGGGGACCGCCCAAAGCTCACCGATGCGCAACGTCTCACCCAGCTGGAAGCCATCGACAAGCGCCGTCAGACTTTCCTGTGAAACGGTGCTGTGGGTGTGAGCGACATAGAGCCAGGCGAGCACCAGCGTACGTGGTACTTGTACACCATCGACATCGATGGTCGGCAGTTCGCGATAGAAGCGCCGCGGGAAGTCGCGGCGGACCTCCTGAATTGCCTCTTCGACGATATAGTGGTTGTCGAGAAGCCATTCGGCGGCAGGCGTGATCGTCTCGCCCGCTTCCACGTCGGCCGCGGTCGTGCGGTAAACGCGCAGGATTTCCTTCTCGTTCTCCTTGTGTCGTGCAAAAAAGTCGAAGGCAGTAAAAGCCGGCAGCGAATCGACGCCTTTGCGGGCGATCGATTCACCCATCGCCTTGATGTCTTCAATCGACAGGTAGGTCGAGCGAACCGAGTCGTTGTGATCGATGTGCTTGACTTCGGCTTCGCGTGACGGGTTTGGAGACGGAATGGAAATGGTCATGGGTTCGGTTCTGGGTCCAAACTAAGGTTATGGTAATTTTGCCTAGCCTTTTGCACCGGCAATTATGACTGCGACATGAACGGCCAACGGGCTTTCCAGGAAGATGCGAAAGCCACAGATTTCCGATACGAAACGGTTTAGGCCTGATTTATGGCACGATTCTGCTGGTCAGAGCTGCATTTTGCCTCCACCCCTGAAGAACCATCCGGGAAAGTTGGACACCCTCCCGATAATTCAAGTCAAGGGGCACGGAATTGCCCGGCTTTGCTTACCTCAATTTTGGCAGTTCTTCGCTATTCAAAATAAAAATCCGGCACCCATCGGGCACCGGATTTCAAACATATGGGACCGCTGTTGTTGTCGACCGAAAATTCCCGGTTCACGCAGAAGACTGTCCCAGCCGGCGATTTGAGAAGTAAATTCGTAAGGTGCCGGCAACATACCGGCACGACAGCTCGATCAGCCGATAACGCCGCAGACCAAGGCTGCAACGAATGCGAACGCCGCGGTAAATAGCGTGGCATTTAGCGCAAAATGAAGCTTCTGGCGCATTGAAGCCGGCTTCTTGGTCGGTACGGAACCATAATAGTTCGCTTGAGTATGCGAAATACCCAGGTCTGCCATGTGTTGCCTCCGTCTCTTATTATTGGCGCGGCGGTCTGCCGGCACTGATATTCCTATATACTCTATAAGCTAGGTAGAGATAAATTTCCTTCCAGATCGTGAGGGATAGAAAATCTGACCCGGCTCAGCAAAGAGTGCGCCATGCCCATATCAACGAACGCTCGATTGCGTTTTCTTCTCTTTGGGCACCCGAGGAAGCCTCGATCAATCGGCGATCTTTTTCAGCGGGAATGGAAACGCTTGTCTGCTCGCGCCGTTCGACCTTGGCCGGAGGATCGAGATATCCCATGGTCATTCCGCCGAGAAAGAACATACCGCACCTCCACGATCACGAAAGCTAACACTCGTTAACAGGATCATGACAGATGAAAATCGGCTGTCAATAGTCTAGTCGAATAGTCGTCTTTTAACGGCTTCTTAACCTTGAATGACCGGTGCCCGAAAGGATTTCAAATATTTGAAAAATCTGCAGTTCTGGCTTTGACGAAGCCTTTGCTCGCAATCATCAAATTTCTCGTGTAATCCTCATGAACGTCCCCACTGGCCAATTGGCCGGAGGTCAGCCGTTCGACGACGGCGCCGTTGCGCATCACGGCAAGCCTTTCACACATATGGGTAACGACACCAAGGTCGTGGCTCACCATGACAAAGGTCAGTTTGCGGTCACGCCTGATCTGTTCCAGCAGATTGAGCACCTCCGCCTGCACGGAAGCGTCGAGCGCCGACGTCGGTTCATCGAGCAGAAGGATCGACGGCTCGACGATCAGGGCGCGCGCAATCGCCACACGCTGCCGCTGGCCGCCGGAAAGCTGGTGCGGATAGCGGAAGCGGAAGCCGTTTCCAAGGCCGACCTCGTCCAATGCCCGCGCGATGCGCTTCTCGCTGTCGGCAATCCCGTGAATTGCCAATGGCTCGAGCAGCAGGCGGTCGATCGTCTGCCGTGGGTGCAGCGAGCCATAAGGGTCCTGGAACACCATCTGGACATTTCGATAGAAAGCCTTGCTGCGTTTTGCACCCTGCAGCAGCTGATCATGAACGCGAATTGCGCCACCCTTGACGGGCGCAAGCCCCGCTACCGCACGAAGCAGCGTCGACTTGCCGGAACCGGATTCCCCAACCAGCCCGAAGGAGCCGCCGGATGCGACCGCGATGCTGACGTCTTGAAGCGCATGAAAATCGTCATAGACGACGCTAAGATTTTCGACCGAGAGCGCCGCACTCATGCAGCCCACTCCGGCCTGCGGTCGAGTACTGGCAGCGGATGGCGATCTTCTCCGATTTGCGGCATGCAGTTCAAAAGTCCCTGCGTATAGGGATGCTGTGCATTCTTGAGGTCAGAAGCCCTAAGCTCTTCAACGATCTTACCGGCATACATCACGATGACGCGGTCGCAGAACGAGGAAACAAGACGCAGATCATGCGACACGAAGATAAGCCCCATGCCGCGCTCGGAAACTAGCTTGTCCAGGATCTTCAACACGTCGAGCTGCACGGTGACGTCGAGCGCCGAGGTGGGCTCGTCAGCGATCAGCAGTTCCGGCCCGGCAATCAGCATCATGGCGATCATTGCACGTTGACCCATGCCGCCTGAGACCTCATGGGGGTAGAGATCGAAGACACGTTTCGGATCGCGAATCTGCACGGCCTCAAGCATGGCAAGCGCCCGTTCGGTCGCCTCGGCCTTGCTGACCTTCTCGTGCGTTCTCAGCGTCTCGCAGATCTGCCGGCCGATCGACATCACCGGATCACGCGCATATTTGGGTTCCTGCCACCCCATGGCGATCCGCTTGCCGCGCAGGAGCCGCCGTTCTTTCGCTGAAGCCTGGAGCAGATCGATGCCGTTGAAGTCGAGCTTGTCGGCCGTGACGATGCCGTGCTTCGGCGTGAGCCCCATGATCGCGCGGCCGGTCTGCGACTTGCCGGATCCAGACTCCCCGACGATGCCGAGGCGTTCCCTGTCGAGTGTGAAGGAAACGCCGCGAACAGCTTCGATCAAGCCGGTGCGCGTCGGGTAGCTGACCTTGAGATTGTCGACCGTCAACAAGGCCGTCATTGGCCGCTCTCCTTGGGATCGAGCGCATCGCGCAGGCCGTCGCCAAGCAGGTTGAAACCGAGGCTGACGATGAGGATCGCAATTCCAGGCATGGCCGCGACCCACCATTGATCGAGAATGAAACGGCGACCCGAGGCGATCATCGCACCCCATTCCGGCAGTGGCGGCTGCGCGCCGAGACCGAGAAATCCGAGACCGGCAGCCGTCAGGATGATACCCGCCATGTCGAGCGTTACGCGAACGATCAGCGACGAGAGGCAGAGCGGCATGACATGGCGGATGATGATGCGGACCGGCGATGCACCCATCAGCTTGACCGCCGAGATGTAATCGGAGCGCCGCACCGTCAGCGTTTCCGCCCGCGCAATGCGGGCGTAAGGAGGCCAGGACGTGATTGCAATCGCGATGATTGCGTTTTCGATGCCCGGCCCGAGTGCCGCGACAAAAGCAAGCGCCAGCACCAGCTTCGGGAACGCCAGGAAGATATCGGTGATACGCATCAGCACTGCATCCACCCATCCGCCGGCATAGCCGGAGACAGTGCCGACAATCAGTCCAATCGGCGCCGAGATGACCGCAACCAGCACGACGACGAAGAGCGTCAGCCGCGACCCGTAGATCAGGCGCGAAAGGATATCGCGACCCTGGTCGTCGGTGCCGAGCAGATACTCGCCGGTACCTGGCGGCAGAAGTCGCGCATTCTTTAGATCGCCGACCACTGGCGAATGCGTGGCCAAGAGATCAGCGAAGGCGGCAACGAAGAGCAGCGCGACAATGATAATGAGACCAAGGACGGCAAGCTTGTTCGCACTGAACTGCCGCCAGGTCACATAGGCGCGCCCGAGACGGGCCTGCACGCGTGATTGCGGGCGATCGGAAAGCAGCCACTCGCGGCGGCTCATCGGCGCTGGCTGGCTGGCTGGAACCGTCATCGGCTTCGCGTCCTTGGATCGAGCGTCCGGTAGAGAAGATCGGACAGGAGGTTGATGCCGATGAACACCGTGCCGATGACGATCGTGCCGCCGAGGACAGCGTTCATATCGGCATTTTGCAAGGAGTTGGTGATGTAGAGGCCAATACCTGGCCAGGAGAACACCGTCTCCGTCAGAACCGAGCCTTCGAGAAGCCCGGCGTAGGAGAGCGCAATCACCGTCACAAGTGGGACCGCGGCATTGCGCAATGCGTGGCCCCAAATTACCCGGGTTTCCGAAAGCCCCTTGGCGCGCGCAGCCACGATATATTCCTGACTGAGCTCGTTCAGCATGAAGCTGCGCGTCATCCGGCTGATATAGGCGAGCGAGAAATAGCCGAGCAGCGATCCCGGCAAGATAATGTGCCGGAAGACATCGTAGAAGACGTCCCACTGCCCCTGCCAGAGGCTGTCGATCAGATAAAAGCCGGTAATCGGTGTGAATGTATATTCAAAGACGATATCGATGCGCCCCGGGAAGGCCACCCAGCGCAGTTGCGCATAGAATACGACGAGCGAGATCAGGGCCAGCCAGAAGATCGGCACGGAATAGCCGACAAGCCCGACGACACGCACAATCTGGTCGGCAAGGCTGCCGCGCCGAACGGCCGCAAGCACGCCAAGCGGAATGCCGATCAGGGCGCCAATAATGGTGCCGAGGGTCGCAAGCTCGATCGTTGCCGGAAAGACGCGGCGGATATCGGTCATCACCGGATTGGTGGTCAGCACCGAATTGCCGAAATCACCGGAAAGGACACCTTTGATATAGATGAAGAATTGCTGATAGAGCGGCAGATTGAAGCCGAGCTCTTCACGCACGCGCTCCACGACATGCGTCGGCGCGCGGTCGCCAAGGATCGCAAGAACCGGATCGATCGGCACGACACGGCCGATGAAAAAGGTAACGGCCAGAAGTCCAAGATAGGTCGTCACGGCAGCGGTCAGGAAACGTCCGATTGCTTTCGCGAGGGGAACGGCACGACCCTTGGCGGGCCGCGCCTCCATTTTTGGTTCGATAATGCTCAACGAACGAATCCTGCCGGATTATTCCTTGGCGATTGGGCCAACGAAGTTCGTATCGAAGCTCGGTCCGAGTTTGAAGTCCTTCAGGTTCTTCCGATAGCCGGCGACTTCGATCTGCTGGAAGATGAAGATGAAGGGGCTGTTCTCCAGGTACTTCTTCTGGATATCCTGGTACATCGCGGCGCGCTTGGCACCGTCGCGCTCAAGCAGTGCTGCCTTGGCCTGCTTGTCGAGTTCCGGCGTTTCGAAGGTATTGCGCCATGCGAGCGTCTTGTTCGTGCCCGCATCCGAATTGTCCGGGTTCGCCGTGAAGGTATCGGCATTCGAGTTCGGGTCGAAATAGTCGGAACCCCATTGGCCGATATACATGTCGTGCGTGCGGGCGCGGTATTTCGTCAGCGTCTGCTTGCCGTCGCCTGGAATAATCTCGAGTTTTACACCGGCTTGTGCCAGCGTCTGCTGCATGGATTCGGCAATGCCGGTGACAGGCTGAGTGTTCCGCACGTCCATCGTCACCGAAAAGCCATCCGCAAGACCGGCCTTTGCCAGCAGTTCCTTCGCCTTGGCGACGTCGAGCTTGAACGGATTTTCGTCAAGTGCACCGAGCTGGCCCTTCGGCAGGAATGTCTGGTGGATTTCGCCGATGCCCTTGATGAGCGTCGAGCTGATCGCATCGTAATCGACGAGATACTTGAAGGCCTGCTGCACCTCCGGCTTCTTCAGGTTCTCGTTCTTGAGGTTGAGGCTGACATAATAGATCGTGCTTTTCGGTGCGCTTGTCGCCGCAAGATCGGCGTTCTTCGAAACAGCGTCGAGATCGCCCGGCTCGAGATTGCGCGCGATGTCGATGTCGCCTGCCTCCAGCGCCAGGCGTTGCGCGGCACTTTCCTTCATGTTGCGGTAGATGACGCGGTTCAGCTTCGGCTTGTCACCGTAGTAATTGTCGTTGCGCTCCAGCACGACGACTTCATTGGCCCGCCATTCACGAAGCTTGTAGGCGCCGGAGCCGGCATAGCCCGTCTTCAGCCATTCATTGCCGAAGTCGTTGTCATACTTGTATTCCGCGCTCGGCGTCATCGGCTTGATGTGATCCATCACCAGCTTCTTGTCGACCACGGAGGCAACCGTCGCCGTTAGGCAGTTCAGTACGAAGCTCGGCGCATAGGCCTTGTCGACTGTGAAGACGAACGTGTTTTGGTCTGCAGCCTTGGCCTTTTCAGTCACATTGTCTCCGGTCAGGCCGAACTGTGTCAGGATGAATGCCGGGCTCTTGTCGAGTTTGACGGCGCGCTCGAAGGACCAGGCAACATCTTCAGCGGTGACCGGATTGCCGGAGGCGAACTTCAGACCGGGCTTCAGCTTGAACGTATAGGTGAGGCCGTCATCGGAGACGCTCCAGCTCTCGGCAAGATCACCCTTGACCTTCGTCGTGTCGTTGAGGTCGAGGCGGACCAGCAGGCTATAGGAGTTCGTTGTCATTTCCGCCGTTGAAAGCTCGAAGGCCTCGCCTGGGTCCATCGTAATGATGTCATCGATGGCGAAACCTTCGACGAGCGTATCCTTCGGCGTCTCGGCAAAAGCGGCAGGTGCCGTCAGCATGAGCAGCGAAAGCGCGGCGCCTGCAGAAAGGGCACGAAAGTTGCGGCTGAGTTTAGTAATCATCATCGATTTGTTCCCCTGTTCTTGATTGATTACAAAGCAGTATTTTGGCTCAGGCGTTCTTCTCCCCCCACGCCGAAGCCAGGATGCGAAGCCAGTTCTCGCTGGCGAGTTTCCGTCGATCCTCCTCACCATATCCAACGTCCCGGAGAGCGGCAATCAACTTCTGGTTGCCAGCCGCGTCGCCTATTTCGTCCGGAATGGTCGCGCCGTCGAAATCGGATCCGAGCGCAACAGAGTCGATCCCGACGCGGTCAACGAGATAGTTGATATGGCGGATCATGTCCCTGATTGGTGTGTCGCCCTCCGAGCGGCCATCCGACCTCAACATCGCAGTCGCGTAATTGAGACCGATTAGCCCCTTGCTCTCCCTGATCGCATCAAGCTGCTTATCCGTCAGATTGCGCGCCACCGGCGTCAGCGCATGCACGTTCGAATGCGTAGCGACCAGTGGTTGATCTGTTGTCTTCGCGACGTCCCAGAAGCCCTTTTCCGTTATGTGGGACAGATCGATCATGATGCCCAGGCGATTGCATTCGCGCACCAGCTCAAAGCCGGCATGGGTCAGCCCCGGCGCAGTATCTGGCGACATCGGGAAGGCGAAGGGCACGCCGTGTCCGAAGACATTATGTCTGCTCCAGACAGGTCCCACAGAGCGCAAGCCCGCTGCATGGAATACCTCGAGCGCGGAAAGGTCGGGCCCGATCGCCTCGCAGCCTTCCATATGCATGACCGCGGCAAAAACACCGCTTGCCATGGCGTGGCGGATGTCCTTCACCGTCCGGCAGAGTCGCCAGGCGCCCGCCTTGTCGAGACGCAGTGCAATCGCCGCCATCTCGGTCGCGACGCCAAGTGACGGCAGTCGGTCGAGAGGCGCGGCCAGCGGCGTTTCGTAATGTCCGTTTTGATCGGGATCGGCGAAGACGAGATCGCCTGAGGGCACGTAGATGGCGCAAAGGCCGCCGGCGAGACCACCCTGCCGGGCGCGTGGTCCATCGATGTGGCCAGATGTCGTCCCGTTCAGAAATTCGGCAACCGGGTCGTTGCCATCCCTTTCATGTGTCCAAAGCCTTAGGAGAACGTCATTATGGCCATCAAATACAAGCTGCATCTGTTTTCCTGCTCTGCCCTGCCGAGCAAATGACAAGCGTGCAGAATAGAAAAGCTGGCAGAATTGGCCAGCCCCCTTCTCAGAAATTTATAGCGAATGGGTAAACGCGCCTAGGCTTGAAATGAAAACGGGGCCCGAAGGCCCCATTCCCGATCAGTGCTTTGTCCGCTTCTTCTGTCGGTAGACGTCAACGATGACGGCCGCCACGATGATCACGCCTTTGACGATCTCCTGGTAATAGGCGTCCACCCGCAGGAAGGTGAAGCCCGACGTCATCACGCCGAGAATGACCGTGCCGATCACCGTACCGGTGATGCGGCCGACGCCGCCCGTCAGCGACGTGCCCCCGATAACGGCAGCGGCGATCGCATCGAGTTCGTACATCACGCCCATGCCGGCCTGTGCCGTTTGAGCCCGAGCCGCCGTGACGACGCCGGCAAGACCTGCCAGAAGGCCGGCGATCGCATAGACCTTGATCAGGTGTGCTTCGACATTGATCCCGGAAACACGCGCCGCCTGCACATTCGCACCGATTGCATAAGTGAACTTGCCGTAGCGCGTATAGCGAAGGGCGATGTGGAAGATCAGCGCAACGACAAGGAAAACGACGACCGGCCAGATGCCCGTGCCGATGAAATTGAACTGATCCGTAAGCCCTGATACCGGCTGGCCTTTCGTGTACCATTTGGAAAGACCGCGCGCCGAGACCATCATCCCGAGCGTAGCGATGAAGGGCGGAATCTTTGTCTTGGCGATCAACTGTCCGTTGATGTAGCCGGCCAAGAGGCCGATCAGCAGGCCGACGCCGATAGGCACGAAAAACGGCATGTCGGTCAGGCCTGGATAAAGCGCCCGCGGCCATGTCGA
This sequence comes from Rhizobium sp. SEMIA 4085, assembly GCF_013004495.1. Lineage (NCBI taxonomy): Bacteria > Pseudomonadati > Pseudomonadota > Alphaproteobacteria > Hyphomicrobiales > Rhizobiaceae > Rhizobium > Rhizobium sp. SEMIA 4085. The sequence goes on along the minus strand of NZ_JABEPH010000001.1, from coordinate 70,267 downwards.
TGCTTGGGCGAAACTCGCCGCGATCATAGCCGTCATGCCGACGACGGAGCCGGAGGACAGGTCGATCCCGCCGGTGATGATCACCTGTGTAACACCAACCGAAATAATGCCGATCACCGACACCTGCAGGATCATGATCGTCAGGCGTTGCGGATTCATCAAGAAACTCTGGCCGACGAAAATCCAGCCGAGAATTTCGTAAACAAGCGCAATACCGATCAGCACCAGGAAGATGGTGAGCTCCGGCGGCACGCGGTGCCGCCTCGGCCGTGTTGCGAGCGGGGCCTGGCTTTCGGCTGCCTCAGTATTCATGTTAACCTCCCTCCGGCGATTGATTGGGCCGCAATCACTGCGCGGCGAGCTCCATCACCTTGACTTGCGTTGCTTCGTCGCGATTGAGAAAACCAGTCACGCGTCCTTCATGCATGACCATGATGCGGTCACTCATGCCGAGCACTTCCGGCATCTCCGACGAGATCATGATGACCGCGACGCCGTTTCGGGCCATCTCCGTCACGAGTTTGTGGATTTCCGCCTTGGCGCCGACATCGATACCGCGCGTCGGCTCATCGAGAATGAGGATGCGCGGGTTGGTCAGCAGCCAGCGCCCAATCAGCACCTTTTGCTGGTTGCCTCCCGACAGGTTCTCGACGCGTTCATCGAGGTTCGGCGTCTTGACGCGCAGCCTGCGCGCCATGTCCTCGCATGTCGCTTCTATCGCGCCTTCCTGCACGAAGCCGCCCTTGACGAATTTGTCCTGCAGGACGGCAATCTGCATGTTCTCGAGCACGTTGAGGATCAGCAGGCAGCCCGTATCTTTCCGGTCCTCCGTGAGGAACGCCATGTGATTCCTGATCGCCACCGTCGGCGAGCTGATATCGACCTTCTTGCCGAAAAGCTCGATCGTGCCGGAGCTTGCCGGCGTTACGCCGAACAGCGTCTCGGCAACGTTCGAACGGCCAGAGCCCACGAGGCCTGCAACACCGAGGATTTCGCCCGCGCGTACGTCGAAGGAAACCTCATGGAAGACATTGTCGAGACTGAGATTCTTGGCCGACAGCACCACGTCGCCGATCGGAACTACTTCCTTCGGGAACATCTGCGTGATCTCGCGGCCGACCATCATCCGGATGATGTCGTTGCGCGTCACATCGGTCGATGCATGCGTGCCGATATATTTGCCGTCACGAAACACCGAAAACTCATCGGCAATCTCGAACAGCTCGTTCATCTTGTGGGTGATGTAGACGATCCCGATACCCTGCACCTTCAGACCGCGGATGATCTCAAAGAGATGCGCCACTTCGCGCTCGGTAAGCGCCGAAGTCGGTTCGTCCATGATGAGCACGTCGGAATTATAGGAAACCGCCTTGGCGATCTCGACCATCTGACGGCTTGCGACCGAGAGGTGCCGAACCTCGATGTCAGGATCGATGGTTATGTTGAGCCTATGGAAAAGCTCTTCGGTCATCCGGTACATTTCCCCATGGTCGACGAAGCCGAACCGGTTCTTGGGCTCGCGGCGGATCCAGATGTTTTCAGCAACTGTCATGAAAGGCATCAGGTTCAGTTCCTGATGGATCATGGCGATGCCGTTTTCCAGCGCATCGAGCGGCGATTTGAGGCGGATCTCCATGCCCTTCAGGTGCACGTCGCCCTTGTCCGGCGTATAGATGCCGGCCAATATCTTCATCAATGTCGACTTGCCGGCGCCGTTCTCCCCCATCAGCGCATGCACGGAGCCGCGCTTCAGCCGGAACTGCACATCATCGAGTGCGACAACACCGGGAAATTCCTTGCGGATGCCTTCGGCACTCAGGAGATATTCCGCGTTCGGAATCGCTCCGCTTGCACGAACAGCGGCCATAGTGGAAGGGCTGACAGCCATCTCATCTCCTCTCCGGATATCCGACGACGGACGAAGCGGATGCGAGCCGGCTTGGCCCGCATCCGCAATTTCTTCGCCTCAGTTCTTGGCAACGAAGTCCTTGACGTTTTCCGGCGTGACGAGCTGGAAGGGAATATAGACCTTCTTCTCGACCTTTTCGCCCTTGGCGAGCTTCAGAGCCGCATCAAGCGAGCCCTTGCCCTGACCTGCAGCGTCCTGGAACACCGTCACGTCGAGGTCGCCGGCCTGCATGGCGGCGAGCGCATCCTGTGTGGCATCGACGCCGCCGATGACGATCTTGCTAAGATCCTTGCCGGCAGCCTTGAGCGCCTGAATCGCACCGATTGCCATTTCGTCGTTGTTCGAGATGACGGCATCGAATTCTATGCCGCTGGAGAGCCAGTTGGTCATCAGATCCGAACCCTGGGTGCGGGACCAGTTGGCCGTCTGCTCTTCGACGATCTCGATGCCTTTGCATTCGTCGGTCGCGACGACGTCATGGACGTCCTTGGTACGCATGCGGGCAGCCTGGTTGGAAAGCTCGCCCATCATGACGACAGCCTTGCCCTTGCCACCGAGAAGGCGGCAGACTTCCTTCGTTTCCAGCGTGCCGGACTCCTGTTCATTGGAAGCGACGAAGGCCTGCTTGTCCGGAAGCGTATCGACATTCACCGGCTCGCGGTTCACGTAGACGAGCGGAATTCCGGCATCGGCAGCGATTTTCGACATGGCGGTGGTGGCATCGGTATCGACCGGATTAACGATGATGGCGTCGACCTTGGATGCGATGAAATTCTGGATCTGGCTCTGCTGCTTGGCGACGTCGTTCTGGGCGTCTTCAACCTGCAGCGTTACGCCATCCAGCGTCTTGGCGTAATCCTGCATGCCGTTGCGCAGAACGGTCAGGAAGTTGTCATCGAAAAGCGCCATGGAAACGCCGACGGTTTCCGCGTGAGCCGCCGTCGACATGACGAGCGCCATCGCAGTGCCCAGGATAAACTTTCTCATTTTATTTCCTCCACAAAGCGGTGTCCGGCTGCACCCTCCTCACGCCGGAACTTTGGGCGCTGCCCAAAAGTCGTATTACGTCACGCTGCCACTCCCGTTCCGCAGTTTCCGTCAAAACGGAACAAACAAACCGTAAAATTTGTTTCGCGGAATATTCATTCCATTTTCCACAGGCGGCGTCAACTCTTTTTAAGGAAGTGAAGACCGAAAGCCGCACTGGAAATATGAAGCTATGGGCGCGCAGGCCGATGAAATCGTTACAGCGCGCGCCTAAATGTGCGGACGCAACGATAAAAACCGCTGCCCGACGAAAAATCCCCAAGGAGAAGCCATGTCCACTTCCATGTACCGCCTGACCGTTCCGATGTTTCAGCGCGGGCTTACGACACTCAAAAACTACCTCGAAAAGGCCGAGGCTTACGCAAAGGAAAAAGGGATTGATCCGAATGAACTGGTCGCTGCCAGGCTTGCGCCCGATATGCTGCCGCTATCGGGCCAATATCAACGCGCGAGTGACAGCGCCAAGCTTGCAGTCGCCCGCCTGACCGCGACCGAAGCGCCGAAATTCGAGGACAGCGAAACGACGATCGCCGAACTGCGCGAGCGCATCGGAAAGACCGAAGCCTATCTCGCGACGATTGCGCCGCAAGCGCTCGAAGGCACAGAAACGAATGAAGTGACGATCGCGCCCGGCGGCAACAAGATGACCTTCCGCGGCGACGAATATGTCGCGACCTTCGCACTGCCGAACTTTTATTTTCACGTCGCGACGGCACACGCGATCCTGCGCAATCAGGGCGTGCCGGTCGGCAAGATTGATTATCTTGGCCGCTTCTCCTGACTAATCAGGGCCGGCGCGTGACCGGCCCTTCTTTCGTCAGTTCCGTATAGGCGAGCGTCTGGTCGAGATGCCGCGCTCGCAGCGATAACAGCCTCTCGGCGAACTCCAGGCGCGTCGCCGCGTAGGCTGGATCGGGAGCGAGATTGTTGAGCTCCATCGGGTCGGCCTTCAGATCGAAGAGCAGCGGCGGCAGGGCGGCAAAATGCACATATTTGAACCACTCGTCCCGGATGACCGCGAGATTGCACTGGTTCGATTTCAGGCCGAAGTGGCGCTCCGCTTCGCCATTGGCAATGTCGCGGAAATCAAATTCCCAGAATGCCGCCTCCCGCCAGTCGATCGCATCTTTATGATCGATGAACGAGCGCAATGAGCGGCCGTCGACATGGTTGGCCGTCTCGACGCCCAAGCTGTCGCAAAGCGTTGGAAAGATATCGGCCGCACTCGTGAAGCGCTGGACCACATGACCTCTCGCCGCCGCTCTCGGGTCGCGGATGACCAGGGGAATGTGATAGCTGCCATCAAAAAAGCCGCCTTTTCCAAGCGTCCAGTGATCGCCCATCATCTCGGCATGGTCGGAGGTGAAGATGACGATCGTATCCTCCCACACGCCGGCATCCTTCAGCGCCTGCCAGATCCGGCCGAGCTGCGCATCCACCTCGGCAATCATCCCGTAATAGATCGCCCGGATCGCCGAGAAATCCCGGGCTCCCCAGTCGCTGACCGAACCCTCGGCGCCATATATGAAGCTGCCCTTGTCATTCTTCGGCATCGAATAGCCAAGATAAGGATGCAGCGCCTCTTCGATCTCACGGCTTTTCCCTCGAGAAAACTCCGGTCCGTCGTCCGGTTTGAACATCCTGCCGAAGGGCTCAGGCACCGAAAATGGCGGATGTGGCCGCAGGAAGGAAACGTGGGCAAACCACGAGGCATCCTGTTCGCCGAGCCAGCGAATGAATTCGCCGGCAAGAAACGCAGTCTGCGTTTCTTGCCTGGAGTAAGCGGTCGGTTCCGACGAAATTTCGCCGCGGGCGGCACCGGGCGGAACATGGAAGTCCCGGCTGACTGCATCGCGATGCCCGCGTGAGCGCAACCACGAAAGCCACTGCTTCTCATGCTCGGGCAGGAGCTGGCGCGCGGTAAATCCTGGCAGCAGACCTTCGTAGGTCTCAAGGTGCGGGTCGTTCCGATCAAGTTCGCGCGGGTCAGGCGCAGTATCCGTATAGCCGAACAAGGCCGGGTCATAGCCGGCACGCCTTGCCGCCAGCGCCAGATTGTCGAAGCGGCGGTCGAGCGGCGAGCCGTTCCGGCAAACCCGGGGGTTCATCTGGTAAAGGCCGGTATAAAGCGTCGCCCGCGCCGGAGAACAGGGTGCCGCGCCGGCGAAGTGATTGCGAAAAAGCACACCCTCCCTCGCCAGCGCGTCGACATTCGGCGTCCTGACACAGGCGTGGCCGGCGACCGAAAGGCAATCACCGCGCCATTGATCCGCGGTGATGAGTAGGACGTTCGGCCGCGTCATGAAAGCCGCCTCAGTGATTGGATCTGGAATGCCAGTTCCAGGCCGACTGGATGATCTGCGAAAGATCATATTGCGGTGCCCAGCCAAGCACATCGCGAGCCTTGTCGTTATTGGCAACCAGCGTGTGCGAATCGCCCTCCCGGCGCCCGATATATTCGACGGGGAAAGGGCGCTTTGACACATCTTCGATCGCCCCGAGCAGTTCCTTCACGGTCGTGCCCGTCCCCGTACCGAGGTTTAGCGCAACGGAATCGCCGCCCTTCAACAGATATTCGACGGCGCGCACATGCGCATCCGCCAGATCGAGCACGTGGATATAGTCCCGCACGCAGGTGCCATCGCGTGTATCGTAGTCGCTGCCGAAGACCTTGAAACCCTGCCGGCGCCCGAGTGCCGCATCGATCGCAAGCGGAATGGCATGGGTTTCGGGCTGATGCCACTCGCCTATCCGTCCTTCGAAATCCGCGCCCGCCGCATTGAAATACCGCAGGATTACGGATCGGAGACCCTTGTACTGGTCGTAATCGGCGAGCGCCTGCTCGACGATATACTTCGTCCGCCCGTAGGGATTGATCGGCACCTGCCGGTGCGTCTCGTCAAGCGGCACGCTCTGCGGCAGCCCGTATGTCGCGCAGGTGGATGAGAAGACGAAAGCCTTGATGCCTGCGGCCTGCGCGGCCGAAAGCAGAGTCAGCGTCCCGATGACATTGTTCTCGTAGAAGGAAACAGGATCCTTCACCGATTCGCCGACTTCGATCAGCGCTGCAAAATGCAAGATCGCCGACGGCTTGTGCTTGGCCAGCACCTCCTCGAGCCGGGAACGATCACGAATATCGCCCTCCTCGGCGGGTCCCCACCTGACAAACTCGCGATGACCATTCGAGAAATTGTCGAAGACGACGGGTTTGTAACCCTTGTTCGCCAGATCGAGGCACGTATGAGAGCCGATATAGCCGGCTCCGCCGACCACGAGAACAGTTTCACCTGCCATTTTTCACCTTTGTTGCCGCATCGGATATGAGAAGACTTAGAGGAGATCGACGGCAAGAAAAAGAAGGAATCCGCAAAACGTGCTGCAGCGCACCATGGCGATGTCCGCAAAAGCTCTGCGGCACCGGACAAACGGCGCCGGAAAAATTCTGGTCGGGCAGCGCTACACACTCTCATCGCCGAGGAAGCAAAAGCGGGAGGCGCTGTCAGTTTTCGCCGCTTGCTCGTTCGAGTTCCGTCAGACGCTCCTTACACGCGGTCTCGACGAGCCGGTAATGTGTTCCCTCCGCTCAAGTAGCCAGCCTAACGCGTCCTCGGTGATATCGAAGTGCTTCAAATAGCGTGCTTTCACATAGGCTTCGTTGAGGATGTTGTACCAGGCGCTATGGCGGTGCTGGTCGCGCGGCCATGCCTCGACGAGCCGACGGTCCTGATCTTCGGCCAGCCCCCGCAGGAATTTTAGATTGTGCGATGGTGGGCTGTAATTGGTTAGGATGAGAAGCAGGCAAGAGTAGGCAGTTTCAACGGCCTGGTGGCGCAAAACGCCGCCTACTATCGCGGATCAGCCAGAATCCTCACCTTCTTTTCCGGTTCACGCCACAGCTCACAGCGGTGCCCCTGGACGGCCTACACTGTGCCTCATATGCGCGATGATTGGCGAGCCAGGACCTATTCGCGGCTAGTGCCTTTAATTACCTCGATCGCCTCCAGTTCGGTGAGCATCGAGATCCGGCGAAGAGTATTTAAAATGTGTGAAAAAAAGACGCATGTTCATATACAATCAACTGCCCGGGCATTGCGGGCGCCAGTGATGATGGCGCGCTCGTTCCGATCGATCGTCTGCATCCCTTTCTTCTGAGTGACGGATATCGGTTGTCGCACCGTCGTTCGGCTCCGCGTCACACGCATGACTTCCCGATCAGGAAGTTTCTCGCGGTCTGAGGCGCAGGCTTCCCTATCGGTAAGTTTTTGGGGATTTTCGAGTTTTCTTCCTGTATGGTAAGCCGAACTCTGTTCAGGAGAATTGTCATGATCCGTTCTGCCTCGGAATTCGGAGCGTTGGTCCGGGAACGCAGGAAAACGCTCGGATGGACCCAAATTCAGCTTGCGGAACGATGCGGCACCGGTGAACGCTTCATCGTCGACCTGGAGAACGGCAAGCCGAGTTGCCATCTCGAAAAGGCTTTGATCGCGGCCCGGACGGTCGGTCTGGATCTCGGCGACCTGAAGTCAATGACGCCCTCTGCTGCTTCAAGCCCGGATGACGATCTCGGATATCTCCCACGCTTCTCCTGATCAGGTGCCGCCTTGACCACCATCTACTACGAGAACTGGCCCGTCGCGTATCTCACCGATGATGATGGCCTCTCGCTTGCATATGATGCCGAGTGGGAAAAACGGCAGTCCGCCTTTCCGCTATCGCTCACCATGCCGTTGCGCGAAGGCAGTCACGGACCTGAAAAGGTCCTGCCATGGCTCGCCAATCTTCTGCCGGAGGCACACCTTTCCGAGATCGGTCAGCAACTGAAGGTCTCGCCGCAGGATGTCCTCGGCCTGCTCATGCGCGTTGGGCGTGATACCGCAGGTGCGTTCTCGATCGGGGAGCCCCGTCGAGACGGAAACAATTTCCGAGTCGTCGATGATGCGGAAGCGCTCGAGCGCATCATCAATGAACTGCCGGAACGGCCGTTCCTGATCGGCGAGAGAGGCGTCTCGATGTCCCTTGCTGGCGTGCAGGACAAGCTGCCCGTCTTCATCAACGCGGACGGCAGGATCGCCATTCCGCTGGACGGTACCCCATCGACCCATATCCTGAAACCCGACATCAGGCGTCTTGCGGGTAGTGTCACGAACGAAGCCTTCTGCATGACCCTCGCCAGGCTTTGCGGTCTCGAGGCCGCAGAGGTGACGACCGGTCGGGCAGGAGAGCGGGATTATCTCCTTGTCAGACGCTATGACCGGATCGCAGATGTGCAAGGCATCGTTCGCCGGATACACCAAGAAGACTTCTGCCAGCTGCTGGGGCTCTTCCCTGCGGAGAAATACGAGCAGACCGGTCTCGGACGGCGCATTGGCGCATCCCTCCCGCAGATGTTCGAGGCGCTCGCGCGCCTTGTCTCGCCGGCAGAACGCCTTCGACTGCTCGACGCGGTGATCTTCAACGTCCTGATCTGCAATTCGGATTCGCATGCCAAGAACTATTCGGTGCTCATCGGCGCATCCGGTACCGCGAGACTTGCGCCCCTCTACGATCTGATGTGTGCGGCACCCTACCGTCAGATCGACCAGTCCCTGCCGCAGAGACTGGGGACCAGGCGGAATGCGGATGAGCTTCATGGAAAGGACTGGCGTCAGTTCGCCTCCGATACAGGCCTCAGTCCCGCTATGGTCACGCGACGCGTGGAGGAGCTCGCCGGGCTAGTCGCGTCCAGGGCGAATGAGGCGCTGACGCAGGTGCTTTCCTATCCGGTTTCGGACAGGGAATCCGGGTCCAGCCTTGCCTTCCTTGTCAAGAAACGATGCGGACGGATCGAACGCCAGATTCGCGGCTGAACAGACGGCGGCACAAGAAATACAATATTGATGTGCCGAAAATCGCTCGGCAAAAAATTTTCAGAAATTCCACCGGGCAACGCTCCGCATGACCCCGTGTTTATTCCTTGCACGGCCCTGGCCAAAAGCATGTGTAATTGGGCGCTCGCTCCCACAAGGGTAAGCTCCCACTACAATCCCGGCTTTGCCGCGATGAAGGGAAACGACGATGTTTTATGCTGCTTTGGACGTTCTCGTTGCGATCAGTGGCGATTTGCATTGTGGACCGGAACGGGAAGGTTCGGCTTGAGCGGTCCCATCCGACGTGCCTCGTTCGGTGCCTGCGCGAGTTTGGCGAACTGATCCACCAGGGCTGGAAGCCGGCACGCTCACTCAACATCTGACCTGTGGTTTGATGGAGGCCGGTTTTTGATGTTGTTTGCATGGAGGCTCGCCAGGTCAATGCCGCTCATTTCGCCATGCGCAATAAGACTGACTAAAACGATGCTCGTGGCATCGCCCAACTGCTGTTGTCGCCCTGAATGCTACCGGCGTATATGGTTCTTAACGACGGAAATCTTGGAAAAATGGATGGCACCGAAAACGACGCTGAACGCCAAAAACCTGGAAGTGCTGGGCGCCGAGAGGCTCGCCGAGTTGCTGATCGAGATCAGCACGGGCAGCGCCGCGACCAAACGCCGGCTGCGGATCGAGCTCGCCGGAACGCAGAGCAGCGCTGAAGTTGCAAGGGAAGTAACAAAGCGGCTTTCATCGATCGAGCGCTCCCGCTCCATGATCAACTGGCGCCGGGTGAAGGCCTTGAAGAGCGATCTGGAGACGCAGCGGCACGTGATCGTTGATACGATCGCCCGCAGCGATCCGGACGAGGCCCTGGAGGTGATGTGGCGCTTCATGAGCCTAGCGCGTTCGATTTTCGAGCGATGCGACGATGGCAACGGCACGATCATGAATATGTTTCATCAGGCCTGCATTGATCTGGGCACGATAGCGAGCGCGGCAAGACCGGACCCGCGCCTGCTCGGCGAACAAACCTTCCGCGCGCTGCAGGACAATGGCTACGGACAGTATGATCGCCTGATCGAGAACCTGTCGCCGGCGCTGGGTACGGAAGGCCTCGACCGGCTGAAGTCGTTGTTCGACGATTGGGCAAAAGCGCCGGTCGATGCGCCGACTGAGGCAGGCCTTGTCGTGATCGGTTGGGCAAACAGTGGCCTGGTTTGCGAAGACGAAATCAACCTCCGCCATCGCGACAGAACCATCAGGTCAGCATTGGAGCAGATCGCCGACGCCCAGGGCGACGTTGATTCATTCATCGCGCAGCAGAGCGAGCAGGCGAGATCCGTGCCGGTGATTGCAGCAGAAATCGCCCAGCGTCTGCTGAAGGCGGGCCGGGCCGGAGAGGCATGGGATGCCATCAATCGCGTTGAGATGAAAGGCCGACAACCCCCCTTCGAGTGGGAAAAGGCCCACCTCGATGTGCTTGAAGCTCTGAAGCGGAGGGACGAAGCGCAGGCATTTCGTTGGCAGTGCTTTGAACAATCGCTGAACGAGCGGCACCTGCGAGCTTTTCTGAAGCGCCTACCCGATTTCGAGGATCTCGAAGCAGAGGAAAACGCCTTCGATTGTGTGAGCCGCTTCTCGGACGTCCATCAGGCGCTCGCCTTCCTGCTGTCATGGCCGGCGCTCGACAAGGCAGCGACGCTCGTTCGCGCGCGTGCAGCCGAACTTGATGGCGATCACTACGAGCTGTTGACACCGGCGTCCGAGCATCTGCAGGAGAAGTATCCGTTGGCAGCGACCATCGTCCTGCGGGCTATGATCGACTTTACGCTCGATCGAGCGAAATCCAGTCGCTATCGCTTTGCCGCGCGACATCTCGTTGAATGTGAACGACTGTCGACGAAGATTGGCGACTTCGACACTTTTACGTCACATCCCGCCTATGTTGCAGATCTGAAGGTTAAGCACGCGAAGAAGACCGGATTCTGGACGGCCGCAGGACAGTGACGAAGGATCGTCTGCATCGGCACCGGCCAGGCGCCCTCTTAGTCTTCTGGTTGTCGCCAGGTGATCTCCAGCCGATGTTGAAGATCACGCGTAGGACACCCCCCGGGATTGAGCCAAGGACTATCCGGCGCATCAAAGCTTTTTGGCGAAAGCCTGGGCTCCATTTAGCGCGCCGATAAAGGCGGCAGAAACCCTGAAACGAAAGTCAGAAAATCCAAATCTCCCAGATTCCAATGCGTATGGAATAAGGAAGCGTGCGACTTATTGTCGAGCCGCTAGCCTTTGTAGAACCCGAGATGGCTGCCTCGCATAAAGAGTGATGGTATTCAGAGCCGCCAAAGAGAAGGATCGCTTTCTCGGCAAAATCCCAGGTAACGAAACACGCTAGAATAAAAGCAGCGGCGACGTATATCATTACATTCTTACATTCGAAGACACTTAAAGAAGCGTTAAGCACGGCCTCGGCCCGCTCGTCGGGCATGAGGCGTCGCTGAACATACATGTGCAGGGAAAAGGAGAATAGAAATGCGAATGATGCTCAAGGTTTCGCTTCCCGTTGACAAGGGAAACGCAGCAATCAAAGATGGCAGCCTCGTCACCAAGATTCAATCCATCCTTGCTGATCTCAAACCCGAAGCGGCCTACTTCACTGAATTCGATGGAAAAAGAACGGGCCTGATTTTCTTCGACATGACGGACACGTCGGAGATTCCGGCCGTTGCCGAGCCATGGTTCCTTGCGTTTGATGCCAGTGTTGAGATCAAGGCGGTCATGAACCGCGATGACCTGGCGAAGTCCCGGCCCGGGATTGAGAGGGCAGTCGAGAGCTTCGGCTGAATCGCATCACAGCGGCTGCATAGAGGCTCGCTAAAACGGGAGCGCGGTCGGCGTGCCCGTGTGAGGGTCGTGATCGCGCCTCTGCAGTATCGCATTCAGAGCCCAGGGAAATATGATTATCTAACTGGAATTCAAAGAAATCTGGCGGAGAGGGGGGGATTCGAACCCCCGATGCCCTTGCAGGCATGCCGCATTTCGAGTGCGGTGCATTCAACCACTCTGCCACCTCTCCGCGGTGCTGGTTGGCGCTTGTTTCGCGCGGGCTGTCTCATAGCGATCAAAAGGCAGGCTGGCAAGACGAAATTGTAAAGCTTTTCATCCTTTTGCCTTGACAGCTTTTTGACACTCGCGTATCTCGCTCACGCAATAGGCATGGAGAAGTCCGTGCCTTGCCAGCCTCGCGTCCGCGCGGGGTTTCACCGGCAGACAGAGTTCCGGGCGAACGCCCTGAAATCCCTGCTTAACTTCGACTGATAAGAAGACAGCCACCCGCGGTTTGCGGGGAGAGCTGGATCGAACATGAAAGGATAAAAAATGTTCGCAGTCATCAAGACCGGCGGTAAGCAGTACCGTGTGGCAGCCAACGACGTGCTGACCATCGAGAAGCTTGAAGCCACCGCTGGCGACTCCATCGAATTTACCGAAGTCCTCGTAATCGGCGAAGGCGCCGACGCTGCGATTGGTGCTCCCTTCGTCAAGGGCGCTTCCGTCAAGGCCGAAGTGGTCGAGCACAACCGCGGCAAGAAGGTCATCGCCTTCAAGAAGCGCCGCCGTCAGAACTCGAAGCGTTCGCGCGGCCATCGCCAGCATCACACGGTCGTCCGCATCACGGACATCGTGGCTGCCAAGTAAGATCACGGGACTAAAGGTTTAAAGGAGAACTCCAATGGCACACAAAAAAGCTGGCGGTTCGTCGCGTAACGGTCGTGATTCCGAATCTAAGCGCCTTGGCGTGAAGAAGTTCGGCGGCGAAGCCGTCATCGCAGGCAACATTATCGTGCGTCAGCGCGGTACGCAGTGGCATCCGGGCGCCAATGTCGGCCTCGGGAAGGACCACACCATTTTTGCGCTTACGGCAGGCAATGTGGACTACCGAACGAAGGCCAATGGTCGCGTGTACGTGTCTGTAATGCCGAAAGCGGAAGCAGCGGAATAAGCCGGTAGCGCTCAAAAACAGCCGGCGTCTCATCGACCCGGCTGGCCGTACCAGGTTCAGTCCAGAAAACAGGGGAGATGGGGCGCCATCTCCCCTTTTTCTTTGTCCATAAGGAGGACTGAACATGCAAGGCGAACTGATAAGGGTTGACCAATCAAGGTCACCCCAAGAACGGCTGAGGCCTGAGCGGTTAAGGACCGATTGCCCTGTCTTGTTATCGGAAAGGCTCGTCATGCGCGCGCCCCACGAGGAAGACATTGACGCCCTTTCCCATCTCGCCAACAACGCCAAAGTCGCCACAATGGTATCGCGTATGCCGCACCCATATACCGCCAATGATGCAGCCGACTTCGTGCGTCGGACGAAGAATGGCGAGATTGGTAAGTGCGTCTATGCCATCACCAAAGCTGAAAACGGCGCCTTCATGGGGTGCTGCGGAGTTGAGCCGCATGCAGACGGGCGTACCGTCGAAATCGGCTATTGGCTCGGTGAACCCTACTGGAACCAAGGCTATACGACCGAAGCATGCCACGCTCTGGTCGATATGGTCTTCCGCACGCGCGAAAACGTCGATCAGATCGACGCCCGTTGCCGGGTGATGAACATCGCATCGCGGCGGGTCATCCAGAAGTGCGGCTTCCAGTTCCAAGGCTCAGGCCTTGCCGCGTCTCTGGCGCTCGGCAGCAACGTGCCCGTGGAATGGTACCGGCTCGACCGGAAGACCTGGATGTCGCTCAGAAGTTGGGGGCACCTGTGATGAGCGCCGCCCTCTTGCAGCGACCCAAGGGCGAGCAAGTGACGCCCGGCCCCGTGCCGGTCGTCACCACGCCCCGGCTGACGCTCCGCCCGCACAGGCTGGCCGATGCGAATGCGATTGCGGAATCGCTGTCCGACTTCGCAATCACCCGCATGCTTGCCCGCGTGCCCGCGCCCTATGACAGGCAGGACGCGCTTGATTGGCTGGTTCCCGTGACGTCCGGCAGTCTGCCGGATTGGCACTTGGCGGTCACCGATGGCGACGACACGCATATCGGCGTCGTCTCGGTCGAACTCCGCCACGGCCGCTGGCACCTTGGCTACTGGCTCAACCGCTACTTTTGGCGGCGCGGCTATATGAGCGAGGCTGTCGCAGCCGTGCTGGAGCGCTTTTCCCGGCGGATGCCGGAAAGCGCTGTTCATTCGGGCGTGTTCGCGGACAATCCAGCCTCGCTGAGATTGCAGGAGAAGCTCGGTTTCCGGATGACGGGATGCGCGGAGATCTACAGCTTCGCCCGAAACACCATGGTATCGCACGTCGAAACCGTGCTTCAGCCCGGCGCCCTGCAGATCACGAAGGCTGCCTGATCAGACAAAGACACCGCAGCCCGCGCTGCGGTGTTTTCCTATCCGCCGATCTCGATCCAGACGGGGAAATGGTCGGAGCCCATCGAAGCTGTGTCCACATGAGCAGATTTCAAGCGGCCATGCAGGCCGCAACTGACAAAGCAGTAATCGAGATGCATTCGCCTGCCGTGATTTTCCGGGTCCATCCAGCTATAGCTTGCGGGCGCGTAGGCTTCGAGAGCGGCCAGCGCATCGACAGGTGTTCCGATGCGCGGCACGCGGCCGTAGTATCCGTCCCTCGTCCCGGCAAACGAGCAATATTCCGGCGATTCCGGCACCATGTTGAAATCACCCAAGATGACGTAGTCTTCCGGAAGCGGCAGATCCGCAATCTCGAATTCGCCGGCACCCGTCAGGCAACCGCCCTCGAACGGGAACGCATTGATGCGCTCGTTCAAATAGGCGAGCTGGCGGATACGCTCGTCGGGCGAAACGTGATCGAGATGAACGGAATAGACGCGAAACGCGCCTTCCGGCGTATCGATGACGGCCTCGCTCGCCCCACGCTGCAGATTGATTTTCGAAACTGTGCGGCTGCGGGGCAAAAGCAGGGTGCGCGCCGACAGGATCGGCCAACGCGAAAGGATCATGTTGCCGAACTGGAAGCGCGTGCCGCGCGGCGGAAAGCCTTCTTCACCGACGTCGACATGCAGATCGCAGGCCGGGCCATAGACCCAGAAATGGTTGGGAAAAAAGGCCGCGAGATCGGCCGCCATGTCAGAAAAATCGTTTCGCGCGAACCCTCTGGTCACCTCCTGAAGCGCGATGATATCCGCGCCATCGAGGCTGTCCGCAATACGGCCAAGATCATAAATCCCATCAAGACCGAAGCCGTACTGTATGTTATAGCTCGCAAACTTCACGATAATCTTTGACCTTAGCTTGAACCGCCTATATCGAAAGCGGCAGGATGGGGCGCGTAAAAAGCCACCGATGATGGAAGTAAAATGAAATTTCTCGACGAAGCAAAGGTCTATATCCGGTCGGGTGACGGCGGCGCAGGCAGCGTCTCGTTCCGGCGCGAGAAATTCATCGAGTTCGGCGGGCCGGACGGCGGCGACGGTGGGCGCGGCGGCGATGTCTGGGTTGAAGCCGTCAACGGGCTTAATACGCTGATCGACTTCCGCTACCAGCAGCATTTCAAGGCCAAGATCGGCATGCACGGCATGGGCAAAAACCGCACCGGCGCCAATGGCGACGACGTGACGCTCAAGGTCCCGGTCGGAACGCAGGTGCTAGAAGAAGACCAGGAAACGCTGATCTGCGACCTGACGGAAGAAGGACAGCGCTTCCGGCTTGCCGCCGGCGGCAACGGCGGTTTTGGGAATGCGCATTTCAAGTCCTCGGTCAATCAGGCACCGGATTGGGCAAATCCCGGCCTGCCTGGCGAGGAAAAGACGATCTGGCTGCATCTGAAGCTTATTGCGGACGCCGGCCTCGTCGGTCTGCCCAATGCAGGAAAGTCGACTTTCCTAGCGGCAGTCACCCGCGCGCGGCCGAAGATCGCCAATTATCCCTTTACCACGCTGCATCCGAATCTCGGCGTGGCAACCATCGACGGACAGGAATTCATTCTCGCCGACATCCCGGGGCTGATCGAAGGCGCGCACGAGGGCGTCGGCATCGGCGACCGGTTCCTCGGCCATGTCGAGCGTACTCGCGTGCTGCTGCATCTGGTCTCGGCGCAGGAGGAAAAGGTCGGCAAAGCCTATACGACGGTGAAGAACGAGCTTGAGGCCTATGGCAACGAACTGACCGACAAAGTAGAAATCGTTGCGCTATCACAAATCGACGTGCTCGACGACGCGACGCTGAAGAAGAAGACGAAGGAGCTCGCCAAGGCTTGCGGCAAGACGCCGTTCCAGATTTCGGCCGCAACGGGTAAGGGCATGACCGAGGTTCTGCGAGCCCTGCGCGACATCATTGTCGAAGCGAATGCGGGCGGCGAGAAGCCGGCCAAAGCGCCGAAGCTGCGGCATCGCGACATGATCGCTGCCGACGAGGACAGAACGGATGACGACGCGTAAGCCGCTCGATCGCTACCGCCGGATCGTCATCAAGATCGGCTCAGCGCTCCTTGTTGACCGCAAGACCGGGCTCAGAAGCGCGTGGCTGGATAAAATGTGCGCCGATATCGCCGCACTGAAGGCAAGAGGCGCGGATGTGCTCGTCGTCTCCTCGGGCGCTATCGCGCTCGGCCGTTCTGTGCTGGATCTGCCTTCTGGTGCGCTGAAGCTGGAGGAAAGCCAGGCGGCCGCAGCCGTCGGCCAGATTTCGCTCGCGCGTGCCTGGTCGGAAAGCCTTTCGCGCGATGAGATCGTGGCGGGCCAAATCCTGCTGACGCTCGGCGATACCGAAGAACGCCGCCGTTATTTGAATGCCCGCGCAACGATCAACCAGTTGCTGAAGATCGGCGCCATTCCGATCATCAATGAGAACGACACCGTCGCGACAAGCGAGATCCGGTATGGTGACAATGATCGCCTCGCGGCCCGTGTCGCAACGATGACGGGCGCCGACCTGCTGATCCTTTTATCCGATATCGATGGGCTTTATACGGCGCCGCCGCACCTCGATCCGGAGGCGGAATTCCTCGAGACGATCGCCGAGATTACTCCGGAGATCGAAGCCATGGCAGGCGGTGCCGCTTCCGAGCTTTCGCGCGGCGGCATGCGCACGAAGATCGACGCCGGCAAGATCGCGACGACGTCGGGCTGCGCAATGATCATCGCTTCCGGCAAAACGGATAGCCCGCTATCGGCGATTTCGAACGGCGCACGCTCCTCCTGGTTCGCACCCTCCGGCACCCCGGTGACCGCGCGCAAGACTTGGATCGCAGGTCAGTTGCAGCCAGCCGGAGAACTGCATGTCGACGACGGCGCCGTTGCGGCGCTGGGTGCGGGCAAAAGCCTGCTTCCCGCCGGCGTTCGCAAGGTGATCGGTCTTTTTAGCCGAGGGGACACCGTGGCAATCATCGGCCCTTCTGGGCGCGAGATTGCCCGCGGCCTCGTCAGCTACGACGCAGAAGACGCCCGCCAGATCGTTGGCCGCAAATCAACGGAGATCGAAGCGATCCTTGGTTATCCCGGCCGTACCGCCATGATCCATCGCGACGATATGGTGATGACGTCACAGGTAAATTCGAAATCGGAACGACAGAAGAAGGACACGGCCCATGCTTGAGACCGTTGTGCACAGCCCTGACATTGACGCGCTGATGAACGACATCGGCCGCAAGGCCAAGGCTGCGGCACGACCGTTAGGCTTTGCGTCCACCGAGGCCAAGAACAAGGCGCTGAATGCGATGGCCGACGCGATCCTCGCAAGCAAGGAACACATCCTTGCCGAAAACGCCAAGGATCTGAAGGATGTCGCTGGCACCGATATGCTTGCCTCCTTCATCGACCGCTTGACACTAAATGACCAGCGCATCACCGAAATGGCCGAAGGCATCCGCGCCATTGCTGCGCTAAGAGATCCAGTCGGCGAAGTGATTACCGCCTGGGATCGGCCGAACGAACTGAAGATCGAGCGGGTCCGCACACCTCTCGGCGTCATCGGCGTGATCTTCGAAAGCCGACCGAATGTGCCGGCAGATGCCGGTGCGCTTTGCCTGAAGGCAGGCAATGCTGTGATCCTGCGATGCGGTTCGGATTCGCGCCGTTCATCGCAGGCGATCCATGCCTGCCTCGTTGAAGGGCTGAAGGCAGCCGATCTTCCGGAGCATGCCATACAGCTTGTTCCGATTTCGGACCGTGCCGCCGTCGGCGCCATGCTGCGGGGCTTGGAAGGTGCAATCGACGTCATCGTGCCGCGCGGTGGCAAGAGCCTCGTCGCCCGCGTGCAGAACGAAGCCCGCGTGCCGGTTTTTGCCCACCTCGAAGGTCTTTGCCACATCTATGTAGACAAGTCTGCCGATATCGAAATGGCAAAGCGGATCATCGTCAACGCCAAGATGCGCCGCACAGGCATCTGCGGGGCCGTGGAGACCCTGCTTGTCGACGGCGCTGCAATCGGCACGCATCTGACACCGCTTCTTAAAGTGCTGGCCGAGGCCGGCTGTGAAATCCGCGCATCCGCCACAGTGTTGAAAGTTGCCCCGGGATTGAAGCCGGCGACCGAGGAGGATTGGTCGACCGAGTATCTCGATGCAGTCATTTCCGTTGCCGTCGTGGACGGCATTTCCGGCGCGATCGCACATATTCAAAAGTATTCCTCGAACCATACGGAAGCCGTGATCGCGGAAGATCCGGCCGTCGTCGAGCGATTCTTCACCGAGATCGATTCGGCCATCCTGCTGCATAACGCTTCCACGCAATTTGCCGACGGCGGCGAGTTTGGCATGGGTGCGGAAATCGGCATTGCGACGGGCAAGATGCATGCCCGCGGTCCTGTTGGTGTCGAGCAGCTTACCTCCTTCAAATACCGCGTGCGCGGCACCGGACAAACGCGGCCCTGACGTGACGACAGACGAAATAGATCGTCGCTACCTTCGCATGCCGCACACCGAGCGAGGCATGGTCGTCGGTCTTTTCGGCGGATCCTTTAATCCACCGCACCAAGGGCATGCGCTGGTTGCGGAAATCGCCATACGGCGCCTCGGCCTCGACCAACTCTGGTGGATGGTGACGCCTGGCAATCCGCTGAAGAATCGCAACCATCTTGCGCCGCTTGCCGAGCGGATCGCACTCAGCGAAGCGATCACAACCGATCCGCATATCAAGGTGACTGCATTCGAACAGGCATTCGGCGTCAGTTACACGGCAAATACACTCGCCAGGGTAAAGGCGCGCAATCCGAACATCCATTTCATCTGGATCATGGGTGCCGACAGCCTGCAAACCTTCCATAGATGGCAAAAGTGGCAAGAGATCGCGCGCACCTTCCCGATCGCCGTCATCGATCGCCCCGGGGCGACGCTTTCCTATCTCTCGTCAAAAATGGCAAAGACCTTCGATTTCGCCCGTATCGACGAGGACGATGCCCGCGTGCTCTGGAAAAAATCCGCCCCTGCCTGGACCTTTATTCATGGCCCGCGCTCGGCATTGAGTTCGACCGCTATTCGCAAAGCGGCTGAATAGCGGCAATTTCAGGAAGTTTGACAAATGAAAAGCCCGACGGGGGAGGATCCGTCGGGCTTTATAAACTTGATCGACAGCTGGGAGGAGGAGTGCTGCCGACCCATATCTAACGGCTTTGGGAGGAGGAGATCGCCGTTTCGATAAGTATGTTTTATCATAAGTTCGGAAAACTGGAATACCGTATATTGCATTGCAGCAATGCGATGCGCGCAAGGCTCCTCGAATCCACATCTCACTGTTGCCGCTTTTTGCGGCATTGGAAAAATAGCTCTATCGCGTTCGCACAGTCTAATAGCATATCCACCTGAGCGGAATTCCAGTCCAAAAACGAGGGCGGAGCGGTCCTCAAGCCGGAGAGGGCGCAAAACCGACGAAGTTAGGACCAGACCAGATTCGCCAAGCTATGTCGCGTCGGGCCGTAGCGGCTGCCGACTGTTTCAGTAGCAAACGCGACCACGGCAGGGCAGCGTCTCGCCCGACGCGGACTTCGATGCCGGAGCAATTGGGTCTGGACTCGCGCCTCAGTAACTGATCGACCTCGAGTAACTGATTGACGCCGGCCACCTTGGCCCTCGTAGCTCGGGGCACGTATCCGGCGTTTTCCGCGTGACTACGACTTGCCGAACAGATTGATGACCTGGCGCATGAGCACTTGCGCTGGACAGCCCCATCTATTCCCCGAACCCGCAAAGCCAGCGTTTCGGTATACGGGTAAGATTTGTATTCTTTGGATACGTACAATTCGAATGAAATAAGCAATCAATCGTATATCTCTAACATCTAATACTTCGGCTTGAGTACTCGGAACTGGGGCATACTCATGCGTGAAGTTCTCAAACGGCATGTCGATCGATTTATTCGCGACGAGGTCGGCAACTTTGCAATCCTGACTGCGGTCGCAATCGTTCCCTTGCTGGGGGCGGCCTCCGTCGCGATCGACTTCGTTAATGCCAGTTTCGAGGCTGACAAATTGCAGGAGGCGCTGGACAGCGCCACGCTTGCGGCGGTGCGCCTTTACGGCGAGGGCTACAGCGAGGCGGAAGCCACTCAATTGGCGAACGAAATGTTCTTCGGCAATTATCAAGAGGCGGCTGCCGTCTCCCAGGGCGACGATGCAATCACCCCGGCAGCGGAACCTCCATCCCTGCATATCGTCTATTCCCTGGCGGGACAGCAGGTAACGGCGACGGCTGACTACGCAGTCAACTACCAGCCGGCATTTCTCACTCGATTATCATTCCCTATCTCCCGCCGCAGCAGCACCGCTTACCAAGCGGGCAACGAAGCCTGCATTCTGGCGCTCAGCCCGACGGCAGATCGCGCCTTCGAGGTTTCCGGTAGCTCGAAGGTCGACACGTCGAATTGTGCGATCACCGCGAACTCGCGCAGCAACGAAGCCATCTATGTCGGTGGATCAGGAAGCCTGAAGACGGAATGTCTTTATACGCCAGGCAAGATCTCCGCCTCGCCGTACAAAATCGATCTCGAATGCGACAAGCCGTACGAGGGAACGGCAGCGGCCCTCGACCCATTCAGACTCAAAACGGTGCCGAAAGCAGGTACGTTGGCCAAGAACAACGGCTCGGGCGAACTGGTGCCCGGGACGTACAAGGGTCTCCAGGTCAAGGGCGATGTGAAGCTGCAGCCCGGTGACTACATCATTGACGGGGGCAAGCTGAATTTCGGGAGCCAGTCGGTCATCACTGGCGAAGGGGTCACATTCTTCCTGCTCAACGGCGCTGAAATCGACATTCATGGCGGTTCGACCGTTAACGTCACTGCCCCGACATCGGGGCCATGGGCGGGTTTCGTCATCGTTGCCGACCGCAATAACACGTCCTCCGCAGTGATCAATGGCCACAGCAACTCGAACATCAGCGGCATCATCTACATGCCAGCAGCCGAAGAAATTCAGTATTCCGGCAATGGTACGACGTCTGGCGAGTGCGTCCGAATCAACGCCCAGAAAATCATCATGACCGGCAACAGCACTTTCAAGCTCGATTGCAAGTCGGAACTGGCGAACAACGAGATCAATAATCTCGGCGCCGTCCGGCTTGTCCAATGAGGGTGGAACACACGGCGACGGACGGCGGCCACATCTTTGGCGTCTTGCCTTCGCGGTAAAAGCCTGTCTAATTTTCCGCTCTGCCCGAACCCGGCAATCTCGATCACCTGCTATCGATGGCCGGTGGTGGTCTGGCCGATATCAAACAACCTCCAAGCCGATATTTTCTTCAAAACCTATCCCTAGCCAATTCTATCGATATCGATATATTCCTGTGAATATTTCGTCGGAGAATTGAAGATATGCATGATCGCCGGCAATGGATGAAACGTGTCGTCGGAATGTTTTCCGTGGTCGCCTGGATTGGCGCTGCCGGGCTGTTGCCGCAGCCAGCAGGGGCCAAAGACAGGATCACCGTCTTTGCGGCGGCGAGCCTCAAGAATGCCCTTGATGCCGCAAATGCAGCTTGGGCGAAGGAAAGCGGCACGGAAGCCGTCGTTTCCTATGCAGCGAGCTCCGCACTCGCCAAGCAAATCGAAAATGGCGCACCAGCCGATATCTTCATCCCCGCCGATCTCGACTGGATGGACTACACCGCCAAGAAGGGCCTGATCCGGGGAGACACCCGCGCAGACTTGCTTGGCAACCGCATCGTGCTGGTGACTGCCATCGATAAGGCAAAGCAGGTCGATATTAAGCCGGGCTTTGATCTTTCCGGTCTACTTGGCGATGGCAGGCTCGCCATGGGAGAAGTGACATCCGTCCCCGCCGGCAAATACGGCAAGGCCGCGCTCGAAAAGCTCGGCGTCTGGGCATCGGTGGAGCCGAAGATTGCCGGTGCCCAAAGCGTTCGTGCCGCTCTTGCGCTCGTCTCCCGCGGCGAAGCGCCTTATGGCATCGTCTATCAGACAGATGCGGCGGCAGATGACGGCGTCGCAATCGTCGGCATGTTTCCGTCCGATTCGCATCCGCCGATCATCTACCCTATCGCACTGCTTGCCGCCAGCAAGAACCCGGACGCGGTTGCCTATCTAAAGTTTCTAAGGTCGGATAAGGCCGCTCCCTTCTTTACTGCGCAGGGCTTTACGATCCTGAAGTGAACAGGGAGTTTATCCGCAGCTTCGAACCGATCTATCGGAGATACCCAACTTGGATTTTGGCCTGAGCAATGATGAGTGGACGGCTATCTTGCTCAGCCTGCGGGTTTCCGTTGTCGCCATGTTCGCGAGCCTGCCGTTCGGCATTGCGGTTGCGCTGCTTCTTGCCCGCGGCCGCTTCTATGGCAAGGCTGTTGTCAATGGCATCGTTCATCTGCCGCTCATTCTTCCGCCGGTCGTCACAGGCTTCATTCTTCTGATCCTCTTCGGCCGCAGGGGACCGATCGGCAGCTTGCTGGATCAATATTTCGGGATCGTCTTTTCCTTCCGCTGGACAGGCGCAGCTCTCGCCTGTGCGGTCATGGGGTTCCCGCTGATGGTCCGAAGCATACGGCTTTCGATTGAAGCGATCGACCGCAGGATCGAGGAAGCGGCAGGCACGCTTGGCGCAAGCCCGCTATGGGTGTTCCTCACCGTTACGCTGCCGCTGACGACGCCTGGAATCATCGTCGGGATGATCCTGTCCTTTGCCAAGGCGATGGGCGAATTTGGCGCAACCATCACTTTCGTATCGAACATCCCGGGCGAGACTCAGACGCTGTCTTCGGCCATCTACACATTCACCCAGGTCCCAGGCGGCGACGCCGGCGCTATGCGCCTCACCCTGGTTGCTATCGTCATCTCCATGGCAGCGCTGCTGGCGTCTGAACTCATGGCGCATCTCGCTGGCCGGAGGATAGACCCGGAATGACGCTCACCATCGAAACCAGGCACCGCTTCGGCGCCTTCATCCTTGATGCAGCCTTTACCTCCGAAGTCGGCGTAACGGCCCTCTTCGGCCGATCCGGTTCGGGCAAGACCTCGATGATCCGCATCATCGCCGGCCTCGTCCGGCCGGATGAAGGCCGGGTTCTCCTCGACGGTACGCCACTCACCGACACGGCCAAAGGCATCTTCATCCCCCGCCATCGCCGCCGTTTCGGCTATGTCTTCCAGGATGGCAGGCTCTTCCCGCACTTGAGCGTTCGAAAGAACCTCTCCTATGGAAGCTGGTTCGCGCCCAAGGCTTCGCCAAGCGGAAACTTTGACCACATCGTCGAGCTGCTCGGGATCGAAAGCCTGCTCGATCGGAGCCCTTCCAATCTCTCAGGCGGAGAAAAGCAACGGGTGGCGATCGGCCGCGCGCTGCTTTCCTCTCCGCGTCTTTTGCTGATGGACGAACCGCTCGCAGCGCTTGACGAGGCCCGCAAAGCCGAGATCCTGCCCTATCTCGAACGTCTGCGTGACGAGACGCAGATTCCGATCGTCTATGTCAGCCATTCGATCTTCGAAGTGGCACGCCTCGCCAATCAGGTCGTCGTGATGCGCGATGGCAAGGTTGAGGCCGCGGGCAGCGCGACCGATGTGCTGAGCCGTCCTTCGGCGGCCGAAGACCGGCGCGAAGCAGGTGCCCTTCTGGAAGGCGCTATCGAAAGCTTCGATGAAAAACATCGCCTTGCGACGCTCGCATTGAAGGCGGCCCGCCTTTATGTGCCGGGTGTCTCGGTGCCGCCGGGCAAGCGCGTTCGCGTCCACATTCCTTCCCGCGATGTCATGCTGGCGACCGTCAGGCCGGAAGGTTTAAGCGCATTGAATATAATCGACGGCATCGTCCGACATACATCGCCTGCGGAAGACGGAACGGTCGAGGTGCAGATCGACTGCGGCGGCGATATCATCCTGTCGCGTATCACCGCCCTGTCTGTTGAGAGGCTCGATCTTGTGCCCAACAAGCATGTCTTCGCTGTCATCAAGACAGTCGCGCTGCAGCCGTGACTATTTTCTTGCCGCCTCGGCCTGACTGCGGTTGCCTTCCAGCCAGGCAAGATCGCCCGCAAGGGCTATCCGCATGGCGTCCTCCATATGCCGGAACCGCGACAGCAACTCCTCGCCGAACGGCGTCAGCGCAGCGCCGCCACCCTTCTGGCCGCCGCGCTGGGATTCGACTACCGGCGCCTTGAACATGCGGTTCATGTCGCTGACGAGCAACCAGGCGCGCCGGTAGGACATGTCCATCGCCCTGCCGGCTGCCGAGATCGAGCCGGTTTGGCGGATGTGCTCCAGGAGTTCCATCTTGCCGCGGCCTAGGCGATCCTCGTGTGGAAAGCTAATGCGTAGGATGGGAACGAGTTGATTTCTGGCGGTAGTGTCCATTCGGTTCTGCAGTTACGGAAAATCGCAGCCACTTTACGCTTGGCCGTTGGCGCTGTACACAGCCGCCTTGCTGCCGGTAACGACATAAATCTTGAACGCGAATTTAAGTCTTCGCGAAATGAAAACCGGCTCGTGTCTTGAAAGATTAACGGTTTGATGCCTATCTTAACCATGATTTGGTTCGCCCAAATCAGTGATGCGCATGTTCTGTTATTGCAGGAAAGGAAAAGCACTGACAACAGTACACGCCAAGGGAAGAACGCTCGCCGTTGTCCCGAAGAGCCTGGAACGTGGCGCCGATGCCGCCGCCCGCGCTCTGCAAGCTGTCCTCACGAGCCTTGAGGACTCCAAAGCTGAAGATATCGTCACCATCGACATTGCTGGGAAATCTGCGCTGGGGGACTATATGGTCGTCGTCTCCGGCCGATCGAACCGCCATGTCCTGGCGATCGCGGATCATCTGCTCACCGACTTGAAGGACGAGGGCTTTGGCGCAGCCCGCGTTGAGGGCAAGGACGGCGGAGATTGGGTCTTGATCGACACCGGCGATATCATCGTGCACGTCTTCCGCCCCGAAATCCGCGAGTTCTACAACATCGAAAAGATGTGGGGCGCGCCGGATTTGGACGAAGAAACGCGGCACTGATAGGCGGGCCGGCTTGTCCGGTGCCTGAGCGCGGCAATAAACAGGCCGGAAACATGAGAACCCGGCCCAAAGCCGGTATTGTGCCTTCGCGGTGCATGACAGGAGCGGGTGGATGCGGGTTGGTCTTTTTGCGGTGGGACGGCTGAAGTCCGGCCCCGAGAAGGATCTTGCGGCCCGCTATTTCGACCGTTTTGCCAAGGCTGGTCCTGCGATCGGTCTCGAATTTACTCGCGTTGCCGAGGTTGCTGAAAGTCGCGCCGCCAGTGCAGAAACGCGCAAGCGCGAAGAAGCAGCCATGCTGCAGAAGACGCTAACTGAAGGCAGCATTCTCATTCTCCTCGACGAACGCGGCAAGGCGTTGGACAGCGAAGCTTTTGCAAAGGTCCTCGGCAACTATCGCGACCAGGGCAAACGGGATCTAGTGATTGCCATCGGCGGAGCCGACGGCCTTGACCCGGCGCTTTACGACCGCGCCGACATGACCTTATGCCTCGGCAAGATGACCTGGCCGCATCAGTTGGTGAGGACGCTCATTGCCGAACAGCTCTACCGTGCCGTCACTATCCTTTCCGGTCACCCCTATCACCGCGTCTGATCAGTCACGCAGCCGTGTTTTGCCAAGTGTGACCTTGTTCGCCAATCTTTCTGGCAAATGACGGCAAATCGGCATAGTCTCCGCGCGATTTGAAAGTTACCCCTGAACACGCATGACGAGAACTGCCCGCAAGCGAACGCGATTGATCCTGCCCGCATTCGCGGCTGGCCTCGGCGCGACAGTCATTTTCGCCCAGTTCGATTTTGGTGGAGCGGGCGCGTTCGCCCAGGATGCACCAGTCGCAGCGCCCGGGGCCGGAACATCTCAACAGGCCGATCAGACGTTGCCGGACCCGGCCGCCGAGCTCAAAAAAAAGCGCGACGAGACCCGCACTGAGCTCGAGGCCCTGTCAAAAACGATCAATCTTTCGTCAGATAGAGTGATGGCGCTGCAAAAAAGCATCGCCGATCTGGACAAAAGCAGCACGAACATCCGCCAGGCGCTGATCGATTCCGCAGCAAGGCGCAAGACGCTCGAAAAACAGATCCTCGAAAGCGAAAAGAAGCTTGCCGATCTTGGCATCAAGGAGGACGCCATCCGCCGCTCGCTTCATGAGCGGCGCGGGCTGCTTGCCGAAGTGCTCGCCGCCCTTCAGCGCATGGGCCGCAATCCGCCGCCCGCTCTCCTTGTGACACCGGACGATGCGCTTGCCTCGGTGCGTAGCGCCATCCTGCTGGGTGCTGTCGTGCCAGGCATGCGCAAGGAGACCGATAAGCTTGCCGCAGATCTCGCCAACCTCGCGGCCTTGCAGGCGGCGAGCGTGGTGGAGAAGGCAAATCTTACCGCCACCATGACGAATGGTATCGAAGAGGAGCGGCGCATGGACCTGCTTCTTGCCGAAAACGATAAGCTAAGCCGCAGCAGCGCTGCCGATCTCGAAGCCGAAAAGAAGCGCTCTGAGGAATTGGCAGGCAAAGCGACAACGCTCGAGGGCCTCGTCGCTTCGATGGAATCCGAGATCGCCTCCGTGCGCGAAGCCGCTGAAGCGGCCCGGCGCGAGGAAGAGAACCGGAAGCTGCTCACGGACGAGCAGCGGGCACAAGCCAGGGCACTTGCCGACAGCGGTGTGCCCGATAAAAACCGCATTGCGCCCGCATATCCGTTCGGAGAATTGAAGGCGAAATTGGAGCTGCCCGTGGCGGGCGATATTCTGCGCCACTTCGGCGACGCCGACGGCACTGGACACGAGGCCATGGGAATGACGCTAGCCACCAATCCGGATACGGTGGTGACTGCGCCAGCGGATGGACTGGTGGTTTTCGCAGGCGCCTTCCGCAGCTACGGCCAGATGATCATCCTCGATGCAGGCGAGGGATATCACTTGGTCCTCTCCGGAATGGACATAATCAGCACGCGCCAAGGAAAATTCGTTTTCGCAGGCGAACCGCTTGCGGTGATGGGTGCAAAAAGAGTCGCGAGCGCAACAGCATTGGCGCTGGAAACCAACCGGCCAACGCTTTACATTGAATTTCGAAAGGACGGAAAACCGGTCGATTCCCGACCGTGGTGGTCCGCCAAAGACACTGGAAAGGCACGCAATGATTCGTAGGGCTTCTCTTGTTCTGGTCGGCGCATTGATGGGTGCGACTGCCATGAGCGTAATTTATGCGGCAGGAGTGCCGGCCGAAGCGGCCGGGGCATCCACCTACAAGGAACTCTCCGTGTTTGGGGACGTCTTCGAGCGCGTCCGCGCCCAGTACGTCACGCCGCCGGCAGAAGACAAACTGATCGAAAATGCCATCAATGGCATGCTTTCGTCCCTCGATCCGCATTCGAGCTATATGAATGCCAAGGATGCCGAGGATATGAGCACCCAGACGAAGGGTGAATTCGGCGGTCTCGGCATTGAAGTCACGATGGAAGACGAACTCGTCAAGGTCATCACGCCGATTGACGATACGCCCGCGTCCAAGGCAGGCGTTCTTGCCGGCGATTATATTTCCGAGATCGACGGCCAGTCCGTCCGCGGATTGAAGCTCGAAGAAGCTGTCGAAAAGATGCGCGGCGCCGTCAACACGCCGATCAAGCTCACACTCATCCGCAAGGGTGCGGATAAGCCGATCGAGTTGACGATCGTTCGCGACATCGTCGCCGTACAGGCCGTCAAGTCTCGCGTCGAGGATGATGTCGGCTATCTCCGCGTCATCTCCTTCACCGAAAAGACCTATCCGGACCTCGAAAAGGCGATCGCCAAGATCAAGACGACGGTTCCGGCCGACAAACTCAAGGGTTATGTGCTCGATCTGCGTCTCAATCCGGGCGGTCTGCTCGATCAGGCAATCAAGGTTTCTGACGCTCTGCTGCAGCGCGGCGAAGTGGTCTCGACCCGCGGCCGCAATCCGGACGAGACCCGACGCTTCAATGCCGGCCCGGGCGACCTCACGGATGGCAAGCCGGTGATCGTGCTTGTCAACGGCGGCTCGGCCTCCGCTTCGGAAATCGTCGCCGGTGCCCTGCAGGATCTACGCCGCGCGACTGTTCTCGGCACGAGGTCCTTCGGCAAGGGCTCCGTCCAGACGATCATTCCGCTTGGCGAAAACGGCGCACTCCGCTTGACGACCGCGCTTTACTACACGCCGTCGGGCCGCTCGATTCAGGGCACCGGCATTACGCCGGACATCAAGGTCGAGGAGCCGCTGCCGGACGATCTGAAGGACAAGATGGCAACCGAGGGCGAGTCCAGCCTGCGCGGCCATATCAAGGGTCAGAGCGAGACCGATGAAGGCTCAGGTTCTGTTGCCTATGTTCCCCCGGATCCGAAGGACGACGTGCAGTTGAATTATGCGTTCGACCTGCTTCGCGGCAAGAAGACCGACCCGGCCTTCCCCCCGAATCCGGACAAGGCGGTTTCCGCCAAGTAACTTTCATGGGTCGTCAGGCCGGATTGTTGATCCGGCCTGATTTTTTGCTGTTTCCCGGTTTTGGAGCGGGCGAGGAAATTGGGAACGGATTTGCATGCACCATTAGGCCAGAACCGCAAGGCTGGCCGAAAGCGGCCGAATATCTTGCGGATCGGCCGGATTGCCGCCAGCCTCTGCCTGATCGCGATCGGCGGCTTTTCTCTCTACACGATGCTCAGTGACGATGGCCTTCAGCGGACACAGCCCCCTCTGGCCGAACAAGCGGCGTCACCACCAACAGATACCGGCCAGCCCCCCCCGACGCAAAGCCAGGCCGCAAATGGCATGCCTCGCTCCGACCCAAATTCCGGTGCGAATGTCGAGCGGATGGTGACCGGGGACGGCTCGGTTGTGACCAAATACAGCCCGCGGCCACGCGATGATAACGGCCCGGCGCTAGTAGACGCCATGCAGGTCGGCCAGGATCCGCGCATGGCGGCGATGCCGAATGAGAGCCTTCTGGAAGACAGCCAATTTGGCCGCCTACCCGTCATCGGGCCGGATGGCCGTCGCCCGATGGATCAGTATGCACGTCCATGGTCGGGCGCGCGCGGCACCCGTGTGGCGATCGTGGTCAGCGGTCTCGGCCTCAGTCAGACGGGTACGCAGCGCGCCATCAAGGAACTTCCGGAGGAAGTCACCCTCGCATTCGCCGCGAGCGGCAACAGCCTGCAGCGTTGGATGCAGGAAGCGCGCCGCAGCGGCCATGAGATCCTCCTGCAGGTTCCACTGGAGCCCTTCGATTATCCGGCAAACGATCCCGGCCCCGAGACGCTGCTGACCTCGAAGTCGCCAGCAAGAAATATAGAAAACCTGCACCGCGCGATGGGCGAAATCACCAATTATACGGGCATCATGAACTATCTGGGAGGGCGTTTTCTCTCCAATCCCGATGCCATGGAGCCGGTGATGCGCGATATCGGCAAGCGCGGATTGCTGTTTCTCGACGACGGTTCGTCTGCGCAGTCAAAGACGGAAGCTGTGGCGAAGGGAACGGAGCTTCCTCATGCTTTTGCGGACCTGCAGCTCGATGGTCAGGTCGATGTCAACGCTATCCTGCAGAGGCTTGACGAGCTCGAGCGCATTGCCAAGCGCAACGGCCAGGCAATTGGTGTTGCGGCGGCTTTCGACGAGAGTATTGAGGCAATATCCAAATGGAGCGACGAGGCGGGGATGCGGGGCATTGAGATCGTCGGTGTTGCTGCTCTTGCTGCAGATCCTAAAAATCCTTAAGGAGCATCCCGTGAATCAGGCAACAATCAAAGCCGAAGACCTTCCTTACCGTGCCTGCGTCGGCGTGATGGTTCTCAACCGCGACGGGCTTGTATGGGCGGGCCGGCGTGTCCCGGTTGGCAATTCCGAATATGATGGCTCACCACAACTGTGGCAAATGCCGCAAGGTGGCATCGACAAGGGCGAGGATCCGCTCGAAGCGGCATACCGCGAACTCTACGAAGAAACCGGTATCAGAACTGTGACCTTGCTCGCGGAGGCGAGAGATTGGATCAACTATGATCTACCGCCGCAACTGATCGGCATCGGCCTCAAGGGTAAGTTTCGCGGCCAGACCCAACGCTGGTTCGCCTTTCGCTTCGAAGGCGATGAAAGCGAAATCGCCATCAACCCGCCGCCCGGCGGCCACGAGCCAGAGTTTGATGCCTGGGCGTGGAAATCCATGCACGAGCTGCCTGGGCTGATCGTGCCTTTCAAACGCGCCGTCTACGATCGGGTCGTTTCGGAATTCAGCCACTTGGCCGACCTGCGAGCAGCGGACTGACGACGGCAGCAGTCTCTCGATCCAATTCCACTTTGCCGGTCCCCGAACAACCGGGGACGCCAAGGCTTACATATGGATGATTTTGGCCTTTCCTGTTCAAGGTTGGAAACTTGAAGAAAACAGGATAGCCACCGGCAAGTCTTTCAACGGCAGTCCCCTCTTCGCCTCCCAACTCCTTCCTTTTCGAATCCCGTTCGACATCGAGAATCTTTTGATTTCAATTGGTTGAAGGTTCTGCACTTCATCGAGGGTGGGCGGTTATAGTAGGCGCGACCACTTTCCGTCAGCCAGGTCGCCTTTGTTGCGAAGTCTCAAGCCGGAAAGCGGCTGAGAGCCAAGCGAGCCCTGTTCAAAATTGCCTCCGCAGCCACTATACTCTCTGCCTTGGACGGGAGAGAGTTCATGCGTCCACTAGCCCAGTGCCAAACGTTATTGACCGCGGTTCTGGCGGCCGCTGCCGCTGTGGTCTCGACATCTGCGTCCGCTCAGGATCGCCTTGCCGAACGTATGGCGATGATCGAAACAATCAATTTGCACGCTCGCTCAGCGCCGTCAGCCGTCGAGGGCCAGGGCATCGATCCGGTGGTGCTGAAGACGATGGGGAAGGTGCCGCGCCACTTCTTCGTCCCCGAGGAGCTGCGCATGGCGGCCTATCGAGATCGACCGCTGCCGATCGGATACGGTCAGACGATCTCGCAGCCCTTCATCGTCGCGCTGATGACCGACCTGATCAACGTCGGACCCGGTGACGTTGTCCTCGAGATCGGCACTGGCTCGGGCTATCAAGCAGCTGTCTTGTCGCCGCTCGCAGCAAAGGTTTACTCGATTGAGATCATACCGAAACTGGGCGAAAGGGCAGCCGCCCGGCTCGCGGAGCTCCACTTCGACAATGTCGAGGTGAAGGTAGGCGACGGTTATTATGGTTGGCCCGCGCACGCACCATTCGACGGAATCGTGGTGACTGCTGCTGCCAGCCACATCCCCGCGCCACTGGTCGAACAGCTCGCAGGGGGCGGCCGGATGGTCGTCCCCGTCGGAGGTCCCTTCGCGACCCAGTTTCTCATGCTGGTCGAGAAGCGAGTGGACGGAAGCATCACGACCCGGCAGCTGCTGCCGGTGAGCTTCGTGCCGCTGAGGGGCGGTCAGCCTCGATGAGAGTGGTTCACCTGCTGCCGGTCGGTCTCATATCGGCGGCGACCCTTGCCCACGAAGTGCTCCTAATGCGGCTCTTCTCGATCATTCAGTGGCATCATTTCGCCTATATGATCATAAGCATCGCGCTCCTGGGCTTCGGCGCGAGCGGTACATTCCTTGCGTTCGCCCGCCGCCCCCTGGTGGAACGCTATCCCGCCGCGTTCGCAGCGTCGGCAGCCCTGTTCGGCATGACCGCGGTTGCCAGGGTCGCCGGCGCCGAACGGCTTCCGTTCAACGCGCTTGAGATTATCTGGAATCCGGGGCAGCTCGGTTGGCTCGCGGCCAGCTATGCTGTCCTGGTCCTGCCGTTCTTTTTCGGTGCAACCTGTATCGGACTTGCCTTCATCCGCCACCCTGGCCAGATTGGACGCGTCTATGCCTTCGACCTAGTCGGCGCAGGGATCGGTGCGCTGGGCACCGTCGGGCTGTTGTTTCTTGTCCCTCCCCCTGCAGCAGTGTGCTTCGTCGCAGCGCTGGGATTCGCCGCGGCTGCCCTCGCCGCGACCGACATGGCTCGTCATCGTTGGCTCGGCGTGGGCAGTTTAGGGCTTGCAGCCTCGCTCATCGCGGTGTGGCTACCACCGTCCTGGACGGACCCCGGCCCGCATATGTCGCAGTACAAGGGCCTGCGCATGGCTCTCGAAGTGCCGAACGCGCGAGTCGTCGAGGAGCGATCAAGCCCGTTGGGACTGCTGACGATCGTCGAGAGCCCGACCGTGCCTTTCCGGTACGCGCCGGGCCTCAGTCTCGCCAACACCCAAGAGCCGCCCGCCCAACTCGCCGTCTTCACCGATGGCGACAGCATAACGACGATCACCGCCTATGGCGGCGATCCGGCGACAGTTGCATATCTCGACCGGACAACGGCGGCGCTCCCGTACCGCATCCTTAAGCGGCCGCGAATGCTGATCCTTGGTGCCGGCGGCGGCGAGCAGGTGCTGCTCGCGCTGCGCGCCGGAGCCGACACCGTGGATGCCGTAGAGCTCAACCCGCAGATGATCGACCTTGCTCGCAATCGCTTCGCGGATTTCGCCGGCAGCATCTTTAGCCGCCCGAACGTGCATCTGCATTTGGCCGAGGCGCGCGCCTACGCCGCGGCTACGGACGAGCATTACGACCTGATCCAGATGCCGCTCCTTGACTCTTTCAGTGCGGCCGCGGCCGGCGTACAGACCATGCATGAGAACTACACCTACACACTAGAGGCGCTGCGCGATTACCTCGCAGTGCTGAGACCGGGTGGTATCATCGCCATCACGCGATGGCTGCGGGTGCCGCCACGCGACATCCTCAAGCTGTTCGCCACGGCTACCGCAGCGCTTGAAGCTGATGGCGTGACCGAAGCAGGCCGGCACCTCGCCCTGATCCGCAGCTGGAACACTGCAACCCTCCTCGTCGCCAAGTCGGCGTTCACCGGCGAAGACGTCGCAGCCATCCGCGGCTTCGCGGCCGAGAATTTCTTTGACATTTCCTGGGCGCCGGGCATCTCGTCAGCCGACGTGAACCGTTACAACCAGCTCGACCAGGAGTATCTTTACGAGGGAGCCCTCGCCCTCCTCGACCCCAAGAAGCGGGCCGATTTCATCGAGCGCTACAAGTTTGATATTGCACCGGCCACTGACGATCGGCCTTATTTCTTCGACTTTTTCCGCTGGCGCGCCCTGCCCGAACTCCTAACGCTGCGCACCCAAGGTGGGGCAGCGATGCTCGACTGGGGCTACCTGATCCTGGCGACGACCCTCGTCCAGGCCGCGATCCTCAGCGCCGTCCTGATTCTGCTGCCGCTCTGGCTTCGCCGGCGGGCACTCGCAAGAGGAGTACATCGACTGCGCTTCGGGCTTTATTTCCTTGCCTTGGGCCTGGCCTTCCTCTTCATCGAGATCGCCTTCATTCAGCGCTTTGTGCTGTTCCTCGGTCATCCGCTTTACGCTGTCGCCGTCGTGCTTGCGGGATTCCTTGCCTTCGCGGGTCTGGGTAGCGCCCTTGCCGCACGCTGGATGGCGGTCGTCGGACGCGGGTCCGCGGTGCGCGGCATTGCACTCGCCGTCATGGTGATCGCATGCCTGGCTGCCACCTACCTGGTCGCGCTGCCTTTGGTATTTGAACGGCTGCTGGCATTGCCGGATGTCGCAAAGATCGCGATCGCACTCCTCCTCATAGCGCCGCTCGCCGTCTTCATGGGCATGCCCTTCCCCCTCGGCCTCGGTCACGTTGGCGCCTGCTCGGAGGCGTTTATCCCCTGGGCGTGGGGGATCAATGGCTGTGCGTCGGTGCTGAGCGCGATCCTCGCGGTACTGCTTGCAATGCATATCGGGTTCAATGGCGTCGTGGTGATCGCCATCATCCTCTATCTTGTCGCCCCGGCCTTACTCGCCGGGTCGTGGGACCGATACGTTCCGCAGACGCCGCAAGGCTTTGTTCCAGATCAGGACCGTACGCGAGTTAAACCAACGCCTGAACATCCGATCCGTTCAGGGAATGCGTCAATCGAATCCTGGAGGGGATGATGTCCGTAGCCCTCGTCGCACATTGCGACTGGAGCATCGATCGACAGAAACGCTGGACGTGCGTCGCTGTTTACGACGGTAGCCGTTGGATGATATCGGCGCCGGAGCCCGTCGGTGATACGGCGACACTACTGCCCCGGCTACGGCAGCGAGCCAAAGTCGATGGTGCGACGCTTGTGGGCTTCGACTTTCCGATCGGATTGCCGGAGGTTTATGGCAGGGCGATCGGGCTTTGTTCTTTCCGCGAGGCCTTGCAGACCTTCGGCACGGGTTCCTTTGCGGATTGGTTCGTGGTCGCCGAGCATCGCCGCCAGATCTCGCTGCACCGTCCGTTCTATCCAATGCGCCCGGGCGGCACGCAACGCCAGCATCTGTTCGACGCGCTGGGAGTGGCAACAGGTAACGATCTTCTCCGGCATTGCGAGCGTGCCACCGGCGAGCGGGGAAATGCCTGCATGATCTTCTGGACGTTGGGCGGCAATCAGGTCGGTAAGGCCGCGATAACCGGTTGGCGCGAGATCATCGTCCCCAACCTTGCTGAGATCGCCCTCTGGCCGTTCGACGGCGGGGTCGACGCCCTCGCGAAGCCTGACGTCACCATCGTCGCCGAGACCTAGCCCGGCGACGTCTATGGCCAGCTCGGTATCCCCCGCCGCCCCCTCTGGAGCAAGCGACAGCAATCAGGCCGCCAAGCCATCGGCCACCATCTCATCCGTTGGCTCGCTGCACGCCCGCAGGTCGACGGGACGGCTATACGCGAAGCCATTTCCGACGGATTTGGGTCAGACAAAACCGGCGAGGATCGTTTCGACGCAACGGTCGGCCTGTTCGGTATGCTCGATGTGGTAGATGGCTACCGTGATGACGGCGTCCCGGATGACAAGGTTATTGGTCAGTTGGAAGGTTGGATCCTCGGCCAAGCAGGCGCAAGGGGCCGTGGTTCTCAACGGCGCGGGGGACCGCCATGAATGCCCTTATTCGCCACCGGAAACGCGCTAAGAGCATCGTTCCCGCGAAGTACGAGGAGACTTGGATCGAAGATCCCGATCGTCCCTCCGGCATTATCGAGGCGCCACCGGCCTCGCAATGGAAATGGCCGACCTCGTGCGTGCGTCGGGTCGCCGACGACGCCAAAACGGGACCCAGCACGTCCAAAAAAACAAGGAACTGAGAGAAATTAACCGCAATTAGCTGGGATCCTGGATGCGGCGCTCGATGGAACGCAATTCCATCCCTGCGCAACACGCGTCCTGGACGTGAAGAACCAACCGGCCGCATATTTGCGGCCGGTTGGTTTTGAAGGTTTAGTCACTCGGCCTCGTTGGCAGAATCGGCGTTCAGCTGGCCATACTTGGCTTCGCCGATCTTCTCGAGCAACTCGAGCTGCGTTTCGAGGAAGTCGATATGGCCTTCCTCATCGGCAAGAAGCTCCTCGAAGAGCTTCATGGAGACATAGTCACCGGCGTCATGACAGATGTCACGCGACTTCTTGTAAGCTGTGCGGGCATCATACTCGCCGGCAAGATCGGCTTCCAGAACTTCCCTGACGTTCTGGCCGATGCGCAGCGGAGCAAGCGTCTGCAGGTTTGGATGCCCCTCAAGGAAGATGATGCGCGCGACAAGACGGTCGGCATGATGCATCTCTTCAATGGATTCGGCGCGCTCCTTCTTGGCAAGCTTGGTATAGCCCCAGTCTTCCAACAGGCGGTAGTGAACCCAATATTGGTTGACTGCGCCGAGTTCGAGGAAAAGTGCCTCGTTAAGCCGCTCGATGACCTTTTTGTCGCCTTTCAATGTCCGCTCTCCTGTTTTCTTCATGGAATTGTTTCAGGCGGGACATGAAATCAAATATCTCGTCATCCGTCGAGTCGCGACGGGCATGATATTCCTCGGTGGTCTGGATGATGAGGTTGACGACGTTGGGGAAACAACCACAGCAACGGCCGCGCTTTTCCATCGCATGATAGACCTTCGCAGGCACGATAAGCTGCCAACAGTCTTCATCGAGAAGGTCGTTGATGACCTCCCGGATTTCCTTGTCGGTTATATAGTTGCAACTGCAGACGAGCACGTCTTCATTTCCAAACATGACACTGACTATCGTGTTTTCTGCAAAAGAAGATGGTGCGTGTCAAGAAAAAAATCGAGGTAGAAGGCGCGGCCAGGAAGAGGAACCGCTGAACGGACCATCTCGGTCCTGATCGCACTGGCGTCCCCGCGGACATAAACGTGACGGGGGCAATCACTGGGCGCGTGGGGTGTCTCATGGCTGGGCACGCTGACATGGGCAACATCATCTATCGCTAACCCATCAATGAAAGTTGCGCCCCTTCGGCATGACCTTTGCGGTCTCCCCAGCATTCGCCTCAATGCTTGTTGATATCACTCGCCGTTCGATGGCCGCCTTTTTTAGGATATGCGTTATCTTTTTTCCACGCGGATCGGCCGTCGGCCGCATAGCCTCGTCGGCGCGTTCGCAAAGACCAAAGCGCTGCACCTCCTTCTGCAGAAGGCCGAGAGCGGGTGTCATATCTTCGATATGTTCGACAACAGTGTGAATGACGCCGCTCTGACTTTGCAATTTGCCATGGATTTTCACGAGCCGCGCCCCCATGACAACCGAGCGGTATTTCTCGAAGGCGTTTTTCCAAACGATAGCATTGGCAACACCCGTTTCATCCTCAAGCGTCATGAAGATCACGCCCTTGGCCGAGCCCGGGCGCTGGCGCACCAGCACCAGCCCGGCAATCGTCACCCTCTTTCCGTTCGGCACGGCCAGAAGATCGACATTGCGTGTAATCCCTGCTCTTTGGAAATCCTCTCGCAGGAAGGAAATCGGGTGCCCCTTCAGTGACAGCGAGAGATAGCGATAATCCTCGACCACCTGCTCGCCTGGCAGCATTTCGGGCAGTGTCACCCTCGGTTCGACTTGGAGATCGACATTCGACACCCGATCGAACAAAGGCAGCCTCTCTGCGGCACTTTTCACATCAAGCGCCCGCGCCTCCCAGAGCGCCTCTCGCCGCGACAAGCCGATGGAACCGAACGCATCGGCATCTGCCAGCCGTTCGATATCCGATTTTTCGAGGCCCGAGCGCAGCCATAGATCACGGATCGAGCTATAGCCGGCACCTCGATTTGCGATCAATTTCGCCTTTATCATGTCGCCGGAAAGGCCCTTCACCTGCCGCAAACCGAGGCGAACCGCCCTCTTCGTCCGGATGATCTTGTGCATGTCCCTGTGCCGGAAGTCGATCTTTGACTTGTCGAAATGCGCATCCTCCAAGAGGCAATCCCAATCCGAACGATTGATATCCACCGCACGAATTTCGACGCCGTGCTCCCTGGCATCCCGGACCAATTGCGCCGGCGCATAAAATCCCATCGGCTGCGAGTTCAGCATCGCCGCACAGAAGACATCGGGATAGTAGGCCTTTATCCAAGATGAAGCATAGACGAGCAACGCGAAGGAAGCCGCATGGCTTTCCGGAAAGCCGTATTCGCCGAAGCCTTTGATTTGATTAAAACACTGCCGCGCAAATTCAGACGAATAGTTTCTCGAAACCATTCCGTCGATGAATCGCTTCTCGAAATTGCCGATCGTGCCGGTTCTCTTGAACGTCGCCATCGCCCGTCGAAGCCGATCGGCTTCCGCCGGCTTGAAGCCTGCAGCGGTGATAGCAATTTGCATTGCCTGCTCCTGAAACAGGGGAACACCGAGGGTTCTTTCCAGCACCGCCTTCAATTCCTTGCTGGGATATTCGATGGGTGTTTTCTGCTCCCGTCGCTTGAGGTAGGGGTGCACCATATCGCCCTGTATCGGCCCCGGCCGGACGATTGCCACCTCGATGACGAGATCGTAGAATTCCCTTGGCTTCAGTCGCGGCAGCATGCTCATCTGCGCCCGGCTTTCGATCTGGAAGACGCCCAGCGTGTCGGCCCGGCACATCATCTCGTAAACCGGTTTGCCCTCCTCCCCATGCTCCTTGTTGCCGAGATCGGCGAGCGTTTTCTTCACATCGTAGTGCAGCTGAAGAAGTTCGAAGGCCTTGCGAAGACAGGTCAGCATCCCAAGCGCCAGAACATCAACCTTGAGAATCTTGACATTGTCGAGATCGTCCTTGTCCCACTCGATCATGTAGCGGTCCGGCATCGCCGTCTTCATGATGGGCACGACTTCGTCGAGCCGGTCCCGGGTGATGACAAATCCGCCGACATGCTGGGTAAGGTGGCGCGGAAAGCCGAGTAGCTCGGACGCATATCTGAGGACGTTCTTCGTCACCGGATCGCTCATGTCGAGACCGGCCGCCTTTGCATCGCGCTTCGACAGATTGTCTTCCGACCAGCCCCAGACGAGGCTGCTGATTGCCGATTGGACATCTTCCGAAAGCCCGAAGGCCTTGGCGACCTCGCGGCCAGCAGAGCGGGTGCGATAGGTGGTCACCCCCGCTGTCAGCCCGGCATGCTCTATACCGTATCTTTTATAGATGTACTGGATGACTTCTTCGCGCCTGTCGTGCTCGAAATCGACATCGATATCCGGCGGTTCGTCCCGGTCCATCGAGATGAACCGATCGAAAAGCAAGGTGGCCTTGTTCGGATCGACTTCCGTTATTTCAAGGCAATAGCAAATGACCGAATTCGCAGCCGATCCGCGGCCCTGGCACAGAACCCCGAGCTTGTAGCGGGCGTGTTGAATGATCTTGTAAACTGTCAGGAAATAGGAAGCGTAGTTTTTCTGCCTGATGAGATCCAGTTCATAATCGATCTGTGTCACGATTTTCTGCGGAACAGGCTGCGGGTGGTAGCGCTTTGCAGCTCCGGCCCAAGTCAACCGTTCGAGCGTTGCATACGGCGTTTCGCCAGGATCGTTTTCAGGCGGATAATTGTGCTCCAGCTCCTTGAGCGAAAAGGTCAAGCTGGAGAAGAATGCGCGTGTATTGTCGATCGCGTCGGGATAGTCCTTGAAGAGGCGCCCCATTTCCCGCGTTCCCTTGAGATAGCGCTCTGCATTCGGCGCCAGAAGGAAACCGGCTTCGGCAATCGGAACATGCTTGCGGATCGCAATCACGATATCGGAGAGAGGCCGCCGGTCTGGATGATGATAAAGAGGCTGATTGGTCGCGATCAGCGGAATGCGGTTGCGGGCGGCAAGCATGGAAAGGATTGCAAAAACCTGTTTGTCGCGGCCATCATAAGCCGGCGCTAGCGCCATATGGACCTTCTTCCGAAAGCGTTTTCGAAAACGCTGCAGGCAATTCTCAAATGCTAGCTGACCAACGGCATCATTCACAACGAGCCGGTCAGGAACAAGGGCGAGCATCATCTCGTCTCCCCATTCCATGATCTCCGCCTCGGTGAGAATGCAGGAGCCTTTCTCCGCCTCCGGCTTTAGATTCCCGGCGCTCAGAAGACGGCAGAGATGCGCCCATCCTCGCCTGTTTTGTGGATAGGCAAGAACATCCGGAGTTCCATCCGAAAAGACGAGACGCGCACCTGGCTGGATGCGGATTGGATCGGGAATGATCTGCTTCTTCTCGTCCTCTTCCAGAAGGCCGGCTTCCTTCCTGTCGAATTTTTTCCTGATCTCCTCCGCCTGCGCATGTGCCCGCACGACCCCGGCAACCGAATTCTTGTCAGCAATCCCGAGTCCGCCGAGCTTCAGGCAAGCTGCCTGCACCACCATCTCCTCGGGACTGGAGGCTCCTTCAAGAAACGAGAAGTTCGTTCTCGCACCAATTTCGAAAAATGCGGGCGTCGTGCTCATGCAAAGAGCCCATGCATGAACCAGCGAGGAGGAAGTTCATGCCCGTAAAAACCTTCGCGATAGATCCAGAAGCGGTGACCGGCATCATCCTCTATTCGGAAATAATCGCGTGGCTCGGCATCCGCGCCATCGGTCCACCATTCCATGGCAAGCCGCTCCGGTCCCTCGCTTCTTGCCACGCGATGCTGCATGCGCCGCCAGCGGAAGATTTGCGGCGGACCGTCAGGCACTTCGGCAAGCAGGGCCTCCACTTGCTCCGGCCTGGTAAAAAGCCGCAGGGGACGCTCACATCTGGAAGGAAAAGGATTTCCTTCCTCCGCCTTGCGGTGTGCCTGAAGGCCTTCCATGGCGGGAATTGCAATCGCCGCCCGCTCCGGCACATGGCTCTCGCGCAGTTGAAATCTCTGCAGGCAATCGGCGCCGAGGCGGGCTGCGATTTTGTCGATGAACGCCGCAAGCGATGTCTCCCTCTGTCGGCTTCCTTCGAAATCCCCCTGCGTCGCATTGAAGGGATCATGGCGCAGCACATTCAGCCGCAGGATTTCAAAGCCGTAGCCGGCATCGAGATCGTCGTGGATTGCCTGCAGACGCTCGCTGAAAAGCGAAGCGATATGCTTCGGATCCCTGAGAGGCTGCGAGGCGCCGACGGGAATCCTGAAGACCCTGCCGTCGACGCGAAACAGCACGAGTTCGAATACACGGCCGCCGGCGCCGCGTGCCTCAAGCGAGGCTTTCAGTGATTGGGCGATCTGGCCGGTGAGGGCGAGGATATCTTCTTCCGTACCGATCGGCTCTATGAGGCGTCGTTCGGCGGAAAGACTGGCAACGGGCCGCCGCGGGGAAACCGGCTCCTCTTCCACTCCAAGCGCCTGGTCGAGCCTGAGCAGGAGTTGCGCGCCGAAACGGCGGGCCAACGGCGCGCGTGGAGTAGACAGGAGGTCGACGATATATTTGAGGCCGAGCTTCTTCAGTGCCTCGACGGTCGCTTCCTCCAGCCGAAGGGCTGCGACCGGCAGTGGTGCCAGCACATGTTCCATTTGATCGGTTTCGATGACGCCACCATCCCCGAATCGGGAAACGGCCCAGGAAAGGCCCGGCGACGAAGAGATCGCGCCGCGGACATCGAACCCCATATGGAAGAGCCGGGAAAGGATATCCGTGAGCATGGCCCTTTCGCCGCCAAAGAGATGGGCGCAGCCGGTAATATCCAGAAACAGCCCGTCCTTGCCGTCGAATGCCACCAGCGGCGTATAACGGTCGCACCAATCAGCGATGCCCTCGAGAAGCCGACGATCGGCCGCCAGGTCTTCCTCGATGACATCCAGAAGCGGGTATATGGCACGCGCTTCGGCCACTCCCTGGTTTTTTTTCAGTTTGATCCGTTCCGCCACCTCGTCGAGCGCCGTTAGCCGCATGGCATTGTCGAGCCGTCCAGAACAGACGATCGGCGGCGCATCAGGGCGTCCGGCCGAACGCCAGGATAGACCCCACCTCTTGCGGGCGATCCTGTCGGTTGGAAGGTGGGGAAAGCTGAGCGACAGAATGCGCTGATTGCTCGCCTGGAGAACGAGTGCGCTCTGGTTGGCTAACGGGCAAAAACCGGCGGTCATGAGGGTTCCACTCCAGAAGAAAGGAGAGGGGAGCCGGGTTGCGGCTCTTCTCCAGGATGAGACGAAAAACCGGATTGCCGATGCCGCCATCTAACATCGAACCATCCGGCAGAGGCCGTGCGCTGGCTGGCGCAGGTTCGGCACGCAATCGGAAAATGGCGCTGCTCGCCTCCTCCTCGCCTCCCTGCCGCAACAGAAAAAGCGGGCGGCCGGAAGCCCTTGCCCGCATGCTCAATCGCCGGCTTTCTGTAAGACCGAATTGGACCGGATTGCCGCGCACCTCCAGGATCGTGGCTGGGAAGAGGCCGCTTTCGACAGCCGTTTCGGCAAGCCACAGCGCCTCTTCCAGCTTGTGTGGCGAGGCCATGAGAAAGCGTTCCGGCTCCAATCCGAAATCCTTGAGGCCCACAGCATAGGGATGCCCTGCTTCCATTGTGCATATTCTGTCACCAATCCAAAAAACCGGCATGCCATCCGCCGTCTCCTGCCGCTGCAGCCAGGCGGCTAGCGCCAGCACGAAACCGCTGGGGCCGGCCGCATCCCGCAGCATCGAAGACCGGACTTCGGTAATGCCGTTAAGCGGCAGACCGCCTTCAAGCGCTTCATCGAGAATGGGAATGTCAAAGGACAGACGCAGCGGCGTGTTTGCAGGTCTTAAATAGGTTTCATCACCAGCCGCAAAAGCTTCTTGCGCCGCCGCCGCAAGCGTCGGTGCCGGCTTGCCTTCGAGTTTCGCAATGGTTTCGCGGAGCGCACAAAGCTGCTCGCGCGCCACGGCCGTCTGCGCCACGACGTTCACTCCAAAGTCAGATTGTTCCTGTTATGTTCTTATGGATTCCAGAGCTTTCTAAAAGAGTCAACACCCAATTCTTATGAATTTATTCCTGCCTTTGATTCCACACTCGAAAATCACCCGCAAAGGTTCTATATGGGCGCCAAAGGAAGGGAATTTTCATGGCCCGCATAGACAAGAGCGAGGATTGGCGGGACCGCCATGCCCCAACGCTCAGCACATTCGAGTCCCTGGCGATGGACGCCTATAGCCACTTGCCGGATGAATTCCGCTCGCTCACCGACAATCTAACGATCGAAATCGAAGACTTTCCCGACGACGATGTTTTCGAGGATATGGCGCTGGAAACGCCGTTCGACCTGCTTGGCCTCTTCGAAGGCCGGGGTATTTCCGAGCGCTTCACGGTCGAGACCGGCGAGATGCCCAATCGTATCCGCCTCTACCGGCGTCCCATTTTGGATTATTGGGCGGAAAACGATGAAACGCTCGGAGACATCATCACCCATGTTCTCATCCATGAGATCGGTCACCATTTCGGGCTGAGCGATGACGACATGGAGCGGATCGAAGCGAGCGTCGAGGAGGCCGTCGAGCGCTGACCTATTGCTCGGAGAGCTTCATCTCCGGATGATAATCCTTGCCTTCGACCTCTTTGACGATCGCCTGGCCGGCAATCACCTGGCCGGTCTGAATATTGTAGGTCAGCGACGGTGCACCGTGAAGCGACCAGCCCTTGTTGAGCGCATCGGTTACGCGATGGCAGAACGCGGCGTCGTCCTGGCCGGTCAAAAGGCGATAGAGCTTCATGATAAAGGCTTTCGTTCAATAGTCTGGCGTTCGGAAATCAGGCGGGCTTTATGGACCAGGCTTTCCGCCTGGACAAGATGCAGCCGCTCAATCATCCGACCGTTCAAGGTGATGACGTTGAGACCTTCGGCCGAAGGATCGGCGAAAGCGGCAATGATTTCTTCCGCCTCCCGGATGGCAGCCTCATCGGGAGCAAAGTGCCGGTTGGCAGCCTCGATCTGCATCGGATGGATCAGCA
Organism: Rhizobium sp. SEMIA 4085; assembly: GCF_013004495.1. NCBI lineage: Bacteria > Pseudomonadati > Pseudomonadota > Alphaproteobacteria > Hyphomicrobiales > Rhizobiaceae > Rhizobium > Rhizobium sp. SEMIA 4085. The sequence continues at coordinate 26,869 of NZ_JABEPH010000001.1, read as the reverse complement.
TTTTGCCATCGTAGCCCATGGCCCGGGCATGCGCGCATTCGGCCTCGAAGGCATCTACTTCCTTAAAATCATTGAAAACGCTATCGATCGCATCGAGACCATAGGCGCGCACGGCGAGGATGACCTGCATCAACCATGGCACGAGATAGGTTCGGCCCGGTTGAGGCAGAACGCCGGTCTCCTTGCGCAGATCGTTCAGCCCGACGACGAAGCAATCGAGTCTCGAGCCGAGGGTGCGGCCAGCCTCTGCGATTGCCGCCGCGTTCAAGATACCGCGCGGCGTCTCGATCATCGCCCAGATACGCAAGGTCTCTGGTGCATCCGCATCAGCAAGAAGGTCGCTCACGGCCATGACATCCTGCGGTTCGTCCACCTTCGGCAAAAGTACCGAATCTGGCCGAAGCGCCTGTACTAGCTCCATATCGGCATGGCCGAAAGCCGACGAAAGTGCATTGATGCGGATGATCTTTTCCTTGTTCGTAAGCGGCTTGCCCGAAAAGAAGGTTTTCAGGTTTTCGCGGGCCTCCTCCTTCTTCTCCAGCGCCACGGAATCTTCGAGATCGAAAATGACGGCATCGCAATCGAGGGCATGGGTCTTTTCGAGCGCTCGGAGATTGATTGCGGGAACGCTCAGCACAGAGCGGTGCAAACTGAAGGAACGGATGGGCGAATTCTGGCTCATCACGAATGTGTGCCAAGCTTTGTGAAGAGTGACAAGACAACAAAAAGCCATGCTTGACTTGCAGAAATAAAAAACAAGGACCACATTCCTTTCGAAGAAAGGTCTAAACTCATGCAGAATATACGCTCCATCTTCCTCATGCTGGCAGGGATCACTGTATTCGTGGCGCTCGCTGCTCTCACCTTTTCGGTGACGCTCGCCGTTGGCGGTATCCTGACCGTGCTGATGGCTGGCCGCGCGCTTTCGATGAAGATGAAGCCGGCGCCCGTCCGCGCCAAGGCTCAGCCAAAGCGCGAAATGCGCATCTGGAACGACGGCCGCGGCACGATCATCGATCTCTAAACGCGCCCCAAGATTCTCCTTCATTTTTACGGCGTTTTGCTCTATTGCCGGAGCAATCGTTGAAAAACGGCATACAAAGGCAGGTTTCCATGGAAAAGTTCGTGAAGCTCACGGGCGTTGCAGCACCCCTCCCGGTCGTCAATATCGACACGGACATGATCATTCCCAAGGATTACCTGAAGACCATCAAGCGCACCGGCCTCGGCACGGGCCTCTTTGCAGAAGCCCGCTACAACGAAGACGGCACGCCGAACCCGGATTTCGTGCTCAACAAACCGGCTTATCAGAATGCCAAGATTCTCGTTGCCGGCGATAATTTCGGCTGCGGTTCCTCGCGCGAGCATGCCCCGTGGGCGCTTCTCGATTTCGGCATCCGCTGCGTCATCTCCACAAGCTTCGCGGACATCTTCTACAACAACTGTTTCAAGAACGGCATTCTCCCGATCAGGGTCAGCCAGGAAGACCTCGACAAACTGATGGACGACGCTTCGCGCGGTTCCAACGCCATCTTGACGGTTGATCTCGAAAACCTGGAAATCACCGGCCCGGACGGTGGTTCGATCAAGTTTGACCTTGACGAATTCAAGCGCCACTGCCTGCTGAACGGCCTTGACGATATCGGCCTGACGCTGGAGAAGGCCTCTGCGATCGACAGGTTCGAAAAGTCAAACGCCGCGTCGCGTCCCTGGGCAGCTTAATCGCCCGAACGCGAGCATGCGATCAAGCCGGGCTTCTACCCGGCTTTTTCTTTGCTTCCAAGCCAGGATTCACATCGCCATCGTGAGGCAGCAAACCGTACCGATTCAGCCGTTCTGTTCCTTGAAATGGCGTCCGGCGGGGTCTAAGAAGCCGCAGCTTGTTTTTCCGCGGAGGGTTTCATGACAGCGCGCAATCTTTTCCTGCTGCCGGGCGACGGCATCGGTCCCGAGGCAATGGACGAGGTCCGCAAGATCATTGCTTACATGAACGAGGCGATGAACGCCGGCTTCGCCATCGGTGAAGGCCTTGTCGGAGGCTGTGCCTACGATGCGCATGGCGCGGCCATCTCCGAAGACGACATGAAAAAGGCGCTGGCGGCGGATGCCGTTCTCTTTGGTGCAGTCGGCGGTCCGAAATGGGACAGCGTGCCTTATGAAGTGCGCCCGGAAGCGGGTCTTCTGCGCCTTCGCAAGGACCTGGAACTCTTCGCAAACCTGCGCCCGGCAATCTGCTATCCGGCGCTTGCCTCCGCCTCCTCGCTGAAGCCTGAACTTGTCGAAGGTCTCGACATTCTCATCATCCGCGAACTGACGGGCGGCGTCTATTTCGGCGAGCCGAAGGAGATTATCGATCTTGGCAACGGCCAGAAACGCGGCATCGATACGCAGGTCTATGACACTTATGAAATCGAACGCATCGCCGGCGTCGCCTTCGAAATGGCCCGAACCCGTCAAAACCGTGTCTGTTCCATGGAAAAGCGCAACGTCATGAAGTCCGGCGTGCTCTGGAATCAGGTCGTGACCGAGACGCACAAGGCAAAATATTCCGACGTCCAGCTGGAGCATATGCTGGCCGATGCCGGCGGCATGCAGCTGGTACGTCAGCCCAAACAGTTCGATGTCATCGTCACCGACAACCTCTTCGGCGACATGCTTTCCGACGTAGCGGCGATGCTGACCGGCTCGCTTGGCATGCTGCCGTCTGCTTCTCTCGGTGCGCCGGATGGCAAGACAGGCAAACGAAAGGCGCTCTACGAACCGGTCCACGGCTCCGCTCCCGACATCGCCGGCAAGGGCATCGCCAACCCGATTGCGATGATCGCCTCCTTTGCCATGTGCCTGCGTTATTCCTTCAACCTCGTGAAGGAAGCCGACAATCTTGAGAGGGCGATCGCCAACGTTCTCGACAAGGGTATGCGCACGGCCGACATCATGGCCGAAGGCGCCAACAAGGTTGGAACTGTCGAAATGGGCCAGGCGATCCTTGCCGAGTTCAAGACGCTTTCTGCCTGATATTTCACGTGAAACGCTTCTCCGCCCTTCGTATCTATCGGTACGGAGGGCTTTTTATTGAAGGTATCAGTTCCGGTTCCTATGTCCTGCAAACGACGAAGGGCAAAACGACGAAGGAATGGAATGAGCAATACCGCCGATCACAAACCAGGCTGCCGATCCTATCTTTGCAAGCGCTACGACGCCCGACGCACGATCCATCGCAGAGTTCCCTGGAAGGCGTTCACGCTTTCCGCGATCAATGTGGTCGTCATTGCCTTTTTTGTCTTCGACAGACCGCTCGGACAGGCAGCCAAAAGCCTCTCGCCTCCCTTGGTATCGATCGCCGGCGACGTAACGGATATCGGCCGCCTTGCTTGGATCCTTGCGGGGCTTTGCACCGTTCTTGCTACCGGTTACGCCGTTCGCCGACGGCTTTGGAAGGTCCGCCGTCAATTCCGCATGGCCTATTTCGTCCAAATGACGGCATATGTCGGGCTTTCCGTCATCCTGGCCAGTGTCTGTGCCAACGCCTTGAAATTCCTGATCGGGCGGGCGCGTCCGCTTATCTATGAGCAGGAGGGCATTTTCAGTTTCTCGCCCTTGAACATGGATTTCCTGCATCAGAGCTTCCCATCAGGTCATTCGGCCAATATCGGCGCGCTCTTTGTGGCACTCATCCTCCTTTTTCCGCACGTCAGGCTCATTTTCATCGGTATCGGGCTCTGGCTCGGTGCAACCCGCATCATCATCGGCGTCCATTATCCAAGCGATGTCGTAGCGGGACTGGCACTCGGTGCCTGGCTCGCATTTGCCGTCTCAATCCTCTTTGCCCGCTTCGGCCTGGTCTTTGCTGTCGGTCGCGAAGGCTGGCCTGTGCCACGGCTCAGCAGGCTTATTTGAGTTCTGCGTAAAAAACTGTCGTTACCGTCTGCTGCCGTTGCTGTTGCTAAAACACTTTTCTAACGGATGACTTTTCGAGGTAGTCATGGATGACCGCGATCGTCTATTCGCGCTACGGGCTCCATTCAACCCGGGTCCTGACGGACGGCCGACGCCGAAAGGGCTTTTGCGGATAAAAAAACCGGCGCCTTTGGAAGGCGCCGGGTCCCGTTTCTCAATTCTGATGGTTTGCCTCAGTCCATCGTGCGGATATCGCGGTCTTTGGTTTCCGGCAGGAAAATCATGCCGATGACCAGGGTGATGCCCGCAAAGATGATCGGGTACCAGAGACCGTAATAGATGTCGCCCTTGAAGGCGCTCATCGCGAAGGCGGTTGCCGGAAGCAGACCACCGAACCAGCCGTTGCCGATGTGATAGGGCAGCGACATGCCGGTATAGCGGATACGGGTCGGGAAGAGCTCGACCAAAAGGGCAGCGATCGGCCCGTAGACCATCGTCACGTAGATGACGAGGACCGTCAGGACAGCGACGACGCCTACCCAGTTGAGCCTTGCCGGATCGGCAACCATGGTGAAAGCACCAGCGTTGGCGACCGTGTAGACAGCCATGTCGGTGACGCCCTTGGCCTCGTCGGCTGTCAGCAGCTTGTCGGTCACGAGCTTGGAGGCTGGGACCGTCTCCTTCTGACCTGCACGAAGCGCATCAGCATTGAGAGCCAGCTCCGGATTGGCGGCGATAAAGGCATCGAGCTTGGATTCCGGAACCTTGGCCGCACCGCGAACCAAGGGGTAGCCAGCGTCGCGAAGCGCGATGTTGATGCCCTTTTCGAACGCGCCGTTCATGGCTTTCGCCTTATCGCCAGCGGCAGCGGCATCATAGCTGGTAATCGTGTCGTCGGCGATTTTAACCGTGGCGGCTGAACCGGCGGCCCCGCTGACAACATCATAGGGTACCGAATTCTTCGTCAGGAATGAAGTGGCGATATCGCACGAGGTGGTAAACTTCGCGGTGCCGGTCGGGTTGAACTGGAACTTGCAATCGCCCGGTGCCGCAGTGACCGTTGCGCGGATCGTGGCCTGTGCCTCTGCAAGCGCCGGATTGGCGAAATTGGTCAGAGCCTTGAACAGCGGGAAGTAAGTCACCATGGCGAGCAGAAGGCCGGCCATGATGATCGGCTTGCGACCGATCTTGTCGGAAAGCCAGCCGAAGAAGACGAAGAAGCCGGTGCCGAGCAACAACGATGCAGCGACCATCAGGTTGGTCGACTGCGCGTCGACTTTCAGGATGTTCTGCAGGAAGAACAACGCGTAGAACTGACCGCAATACCAGACGACGGCCTGCCCCATGACGGCGCCAAAGAGCGCAAGCAGCGCCACCTTAGCGTTGCGCCACTGGCCGAAGGCTTCCGTCAGTGGCGCCTTCGAACCCTTACCCTCGGCCTTCATCTTCTGGAAAGCCGGTGACTCGTTCATCTTCAGACGGATCCAGACGGAAACGCCAAGCAGGACGACCGAGACGAGGAATGGAATACGCCAGCCCCAGGCGGCGAAATCGGCGGCGCCAAGCATGGACTGGACGAAGAGAATGATCAGCAGCGAAAGGAACAGGCCGAGCGTTGCCGTCGTCTGGATCCATGACGTGAAGAAGCCGCGCCGGCCATGCGGCGCATGTTCGGCCACATAGGTCGCTGCACCACCGTATTCGCCGCCGAGCGCCAAGCCCTGCAGCAGGCGCAGAGCGACCAGGATGATCGGAGCTGCAATACCGATTGACGCCGCACCTGGAAGGATACCGACTAGGAAGGTTGACAGACCCATGATCAGGATCGTGATCAGGAAGGTATACTTGCGGCCGACCAGATCGCCGAGGCGGCCAAAGACCAATGCGCCGAACGGGCGCACCAGGAAACCCGCTGCAAAGGCGAGCAGCGCGAAGATGTTTCGCGTCGTTTCCGGATACTGGCTGAAAAAGGTAGCGCCGATATAGGTGGCGAGTGAACCGTAAAGATAGAAGTCATACCATTCGAAAACAGTCCCGAGCGACGAGGCGAAGATGACCTTCTTCTCCTCGCCTGTCATCGGGCCGACTCTCGCGTCTCCGACGCTTGCGACATTTGCCATTGTCTGTCCTCCACAGAGTGATAAGCAACGAGACGCGCCCCAAGCTCTCCTCAAAGCATCCTTGGACGCAACTCGCCTGACGAGAGTGTGACAGAAAAGGATTCGGAGAAAGAGAGCGGCTTTGGGATTATGACTTTAGTCTAATGCCTATGCACAGATTGTCGCAGGCGAGGCTTCTTCCGGTTTGGGCCGCAACCTCTGCCCAAGTGCTCGACAGAGAGCAAGGTTGCAAAAACCTTGACTCCTGTGGAAAACCTTTTATGAGCAACGGCGGAAAGGAATATCCATGGTTCGCGACGAACACGCCATTGCTGCGCGCAATGATCTGGCACCGGGTGCCGGGATGGATATTGCTGTTCCGGTTTCTTCCAAAACCAAGGCCAAAACGACGACGAAAACCGTCTGACGTCTCTGGCCTGCCGCTCTCTCCCCGGCCCGGCTGGGGACAGGAAGCCGCGATCGTTTCGCGCCTTCCCCCTCACCGGACAGAGGAGAGAAGAGAAAGAGAGCTTGAAATGGGATTCAAAGTTGCAGTTGCGGGAGCGACCGGAAATGTGGGCCGGGAAATGCTCAACATCCTCTCGGAGCGCGGCTTCCCCGCCGACGAAGTCGTGGCGCTAGCCTCCGCGCGTTCGCAGGGTACGGAAGTTTCCTACGGTGACCGGACACTGAAGGTTTCCAATCTGGAGAACTACGATTTCTCCGATACCGACATCTGCCTGATGTCTGCTGGTGGCGAGGTGTCCAAGAAATTCTCGCCGAAGATCGGCCAGCAGGGATGCGTCGTGATCGACAACTCCTCCGCCTGGCGCTACGACGCCGACGTGCCGCTGATCGTTCCTGAAGTGAACCCGGATGCCGTGACGCAGTTCACCAAGCGCAACATCATAGCCAACCCGAATTGCTCGACCGCACAACTCGTTGTGGCTTTGAAGCCCCTGCATGACTTCGCCAAGATCAAGCGCGTTGTCGTCTCGACCTACCAGTCGGTTTCCGGCGCAGGCAAGGACGGCATGGACGAACTCTTCAACCAGACACGCGCCGTCTTCGTTGCCGATCCGATCGAAAACAAGAAGTTCACGAAGCGCATCGCCTTCAATGTCATTCCCCATATCGACGTCTTCATGGAGGATGGCTACACCAAGGAAGAATGGAAGGTTCTAGCCGAGACCAAGAAGATGCTCGACCCGAAAATCAAGGTCACGTGCACGGCGGTACGCGTTCCGGTTTTCATCGGCCATTCGGAATCGGTCAATATCGAGTTCGAAAACGAGATCACCGCCGATCAGGCGCGCGAGATCCTGCGTGACGCTCCAGGCTGCCTCGTTATCGATAAGCACGAAAACGGCGGCTATATCACGCCTTACGAATCTGCCGGCGAAGACGCGACCTATATTTCGCGCATCCGCGAAGATGCGACCGTCGAGAATGGCCTCAATATATGGGTGGTGTCGGACAACCTACGCAAGGGCGCTGCTCTGAATGCAATCCAGATTGCGGAGCTCCTCGTCAACCGCGGGCTGATCAAGCCACGCAAGAAGGCCGCCTGACACCAATAATTAACCATACTTTACTATCAGCCCCGCATATCACCTGATTATGCGGGGCTCCTACGAAAGCTGGCCGACGGCCATCAGGTTGCAAGGCCCACCGAAGGGTGATCGTGACAAAATTATCTGCTGCTGGCATTCTTGCGCGGCGCCAAGCTTGTGCAGATGGAGATCGGGGTTTCTTATGAGCATGACAAAATTCTTTGTGGCGGTCGTCGCTGCGGCGAGCGTACTCCAAGCTCTTCCGGCAGCAGCAAAGGCTGCCCAGTGCGGCAACAACAGCGCGGGTTTCCAAGCCTGGGTTGCAGACTTCAAGCAGGAAGCGGCCGCCAGCGGCGTCAGCCCATCGGTGCTAAACCGGGCCTTCGCCAATGTAAGCTATAATAAATCGACAATCGCAGCCGACCGTGGCCAAAAGAGCTTCAAGCTGTCCTTCGACGCATTCATGAAGAAGCGGGGCGGCGCAACGATCATCTCCCGCGGCAGAAGCATGAAACGCGCCAATCAGGGACTCTTTGCCTCGATCGAAGGCCGCTACGGCGTTCCGGCCGGTCCGCTTATTGCGATCTGGGGAATGGAGACCGGCTTCGGCAGTTATATGGGCAATCAGCATACCCTATCTGCCGTTTCGACGCTCGCTTACGACTGCCGCCGCTCGGATTATTTCACCGATCAGCTTTACGCCGCTCTGCAACTTGTTTCCGAAGGCTATCTGAACCCGCAGGCTCGCGGCGCGGCACATGGCGAAATCGGCCAGACGCAGTTCCTGCCGCGCAATGTGGTCCGTTTCGGAGCCGACGGCGACGGCAACGGCCGCGTCGACATGGTTGGCTCGCGCGCTGATGCCCTGGCTTCGACGGCAAACTTCCTTAGGGGCCATGGCTGGCAGCCCGGCGCCGGTTATCAGCCAGGCGAAGCGAACTTTGCAGCAATCGCAGGCTGGAACGCCGCAACGGTCTACCAACAGGCAATCGCTTATATCGGCCAGCAGATCGACGGCCAGTGAGCTTCCCGCCCGCGAAGGTTATACTTCCGGGCGGATAAAATCGAGCGTTTCCGCGTCCATCACCCATAGTTCACCGGTCGAGATATCGAACCACGCCCCATGCAGGGCGATCTTCCCCGCCTCTTCAAGCGCCTTGATATCCGGAAAACTTCTGAGGTTATTGAGCGAGTTGCGGATCGAGACGCGCTCGAGCGCCGTCTGGCGCTCAGCGGCAGTCATTACGTCATTGCTTTGGATCTGCTCGGCAGCGGGCCGGACGAGCGACATCCAGCGGCCAATGAAATCACCAGGCGACAGCGGTTCGGAATTGGGATCAAGCGCTGCGCGGATACCGCCGCAGCGGCCATGGCCCATGACGACGATGTCGGAAACCTTCAAGACCTGTACGGCGAATTCCAAAGCGGCAGATGTCGAGTGAAAATGGCCATCCGGCTCGTAAGGTGGTACCATGTTGGCAACATTACGGATGACGAAAAGCTCACCGGGGCCAGCGTCGAAGATAAGTTCCGGTGCTGCGCGCGAGTCCGAACAGGCAATCACCAGCGTATTCGGACTTTGCCCGTTTTCAGCCAGCATCTTATAGCGGTCGCGGGCGTCGGCGTACCGCCCGTTCATGAAGTTGCGATAGCCGTCCAGAAGTGAAGTTGGAAAACACTGCATGACTGTCGATTAGCGCGCAGACGCGGCAAGATCAACTGCTGCGCACGCGAAATGCGCAAACGGGCGCCCGCTAACTCTTCTTCCGTTGGGCGGGGTGCATGAGGCGGCGCATCTGCACCATGGCCATCGGTGTCGACAGGCTTGATGCATCGCTTGCGAGCGTAAGCTCATCGCTGCCGCGTTTGACCGCACGCACCAGCACTTCAAAGACGCTGGCTGTTGCAAGCTGCAGCGCCTTTTCGTCGTCCATCCCGGATAGGAGCCGCGAGAGGAAGACGGCCGCCAGCAGGTCGCCCAGTCCATTCGGCGGCTTGTCGACGACACGATGCTCGGCAAGCAGAGCATGGCGGCCGGAAAGATAGAGATTTCCGGTGCCCCCAGCCATCATCGCAATAGCGGAGGTGACAAGCATGCGGGAAGGACCGAGTGACAAAGCAGCCTCCATAACAGCTGTATTGTCCTCCAATGGTGCGCCCACCATCCAGGCCAGCTCATAGCGGTTGGGTGTCGCCAAAGACGCAAGCGGGATCAGATGGTCGCGGATCGCCTCCGCCGTCGCTTCGGGCACATAGAGACCTCCCAGATCGCCCATCACCGGATCGCAGACATAAAGCAGCTCGGAGTTCTTTTCACGCAATGCACTGACCAAACGGGCAACAGAACTAGCCTGGGCAGCGTTTCCGAAATAACCAGACAAGACTGCCTTCACTTCTCCAACCCACGGTGCACGGATGAGATCATCGATGGCGGCATCGAAATCGGCCTCCGCAAAAGTGAGCCGGGTCGAACGGCCATGACCGGGATGCCAAGGCAAAATGATCGTCGGCAGTGCCCAGACCTGATGGCCGAGCGTCTCAAGCGCGAAGACAGCGGCACGATTGCCGACCGAACCGCGAACGACATGGCTGGAGATGACGATCACCGTTCCTGCAGCACTATTATCCGGCATAGTCATTTAAACCCTGAATTCGATGCGCTGTTGATCGTCCTTTTGCCGCGCGCCTGTCAACCATTCTTCATCCATGCGTGGAAATCTCGGCGAGCTGAGAAAATCCAAGACCGGCCTGGGCTTTCCCATAATTGGAGAATCCCCTGAAATTCTACTGAAACAAGGTCAAAAACCCACAAAAACTGCGAAGGTGGAGCCTCTTTTAGGGGTTTTTTCGATAATTCTTCTGCTAACTTGCGGCAAATCACACAAATCGGGGGAATGTCTTCAATGGCTGCCAAAAACCATCCGCGACGGGAAAAGCTGATCGAAAGCGCAAAGAAGATCGCTGCTGCAGCCAAAGAGCAGTATCTCGATCCGGAAATCCTCTTCGGCCGGGCGAGCGGAGACGACCTCGATCACTACACACCGGAGATGCTGGCGCTTTCGGCCGTTCATTCTGCTAAGGAGCTCGCTGGCTGGGACGGCAAGGTCCCGCGCGTTACGATCGAAACGCTGGCCGATGTCGAACCCGATGGCGTTGCGGTCTCGGTCCTGACGGTTACCGATCAGAATAAGCCGTTCCTCTACGAGTCGGTTATGAGCGAGATCACAAGCACCTATCGCGATCTCTATATGGCGGTGCATCCGATCCTGGTGGTGGAGCATGGCAAGACGCCGGTACTTTATTCAGCCGAAGAGCCGAGCGATCCGGCAAAACGTGTCAGCCATATCCAGATTCACATTTCGCCGTTGACTACGGCGCAATCCGGCGACCTTCGAAAGCGCATCATGATCGTGCTGGAGCAGGTCCGCCAGGCTGTTTCCGACTGGAAGCCTATGCTTTCCAAGCTCGACACCGTGATTGCCGAATTGGGCAGCTACAGCGCCAGCCGCAAGAAGGCCGACCGGGACGAAGCACTGGCTTTCCTCACCTGGCTACGCGATGAAAACTTCACCTTCCTTGGCATGCGTGAATATGTCTATTCCAGCAACGGGAGCGAAGCGAAGGTCGAGCGTGACAAAGGCGCTGGCCTCGGCATTCTTTCCGATCCGGATGTCTTGGTGCTGCGCACCGGCAAGGATGCCGTAACGACAACGCCGGAAATCCTCGCCTTTCTCGATGGTCCGGATTTCCTGATCGTCACCAAGGCGAATGTGAAATCCGTCGTCCACCGCCGCGCCTATATGGATTATGTCGGCGTCAAGCGATTCGACAAGGACGGCAACGTCACCGGTGAATTGCGCATCGTCGGCCTCTTTACCTCTACGGCCTATACGTCTTCGGCTTCGGAAATTCCGCTCATCCGTTCCAAAGTTGCCAAAGTGACAGATCATTTCGGCTTCGATCCCATGAGCCATTCCGGCCGAATGTTGTACAACACGCTGGAATCTTATCCACGCGACGATCTTTTCCAGATCGACACGACGCTGCTCGCGAATTTCGCCGAACAGATCAATGACCTTGTGGAACGGCCGCGCGTCCGCGTTCTGCCGCGCATCGATCATTTCGACCGTTTTGTCTCGGTCATCGTCTATGTACCACGCGAGGAGTACGATTCCATCGTTCGCGAAAAGATCGGCAACTATCTGAAGACCGTCTATGACGGCCGGGTCTCTGCCTATTACCCGGCCTTCCCCGAAGGGCGGGTTGCGCGCGTACACTTCATCATCGGCCGGTCCGGCGGCAAAACGCCGCGCATCCCGCAATCGAAGCTCGAGGAAGCGATCCGCGCCATCACCGCCCGCTGGGACGATCGTTTCGAAGCGCTGGCTGGGCCGAAGGCGCCGAAGATCGTCGTCAGCAATGCCTTCCAGGATTCCTTCACCGCTGAAGAAACGGTTGCCGATCTCCCCGACATCACCGATTGCGCCTCTGGCGAGCCGATACGCATCGAGTTCTATTACCGCAATGATGCGGAACGCGGCCGGGTCTTCTCACTCAAGATTTTCCATGCTCGCGAGCAGCTTCCGCTCTCGCGCCGCGTGCCGCTTCTCGAAAATCTCGGTTTCAACGTGCTGAGCGAGCGGACCTTCGACATCGAAGTTTCAACCGCAGATGGCTCGGTCAACATCGTCGTACTGCACGATATGGAGCTTGAAGACCGCAGTGGCGCCGAAATTGACCTCAGCCGTCATGGTGGCGCGTTGGAAGAGGCCTTCATTTCTGCTTTCGACGGCACGATCGACAATGACAGTTTCAACCGGCTCATCCTTTCAGCCGGGCTTTCCGCACGCGAGACGAATGTCCTGCGGGCCTATGCGCGTTATCTTCGTCAGGCAGGTATCGCCTATTCGCAGGATTACATCGCAACGACCCTCGACAAATACCCAGAGATTGCCGCGTCGATCTTCCGCCTCTTTTATGAGGCGCTCGATCCGCAGCTTAGCGAGAAGGCGCGCATGAAAAAGAGCGCCGACCTGCATCGGTCGATTGAGACGGCGCTCGCCAATGTGCCGAGCCTTGACGATGACCGCATCCTGCGCCGATACATCAATGTCGTCGATGCGACGCTGCGGACCAACTACTTCCAGCGCAATGCCGATGGCTCGCCGAAGGCGATGCTTGCCTTCAAGCTCGATCCGAATCTCGTCGATGGCCTGCCGGACCCAAAGCCTTTCCGGGAAATCTTCGTCTATGGCGTCGAGGTCGAGGGCGTGCACCTGCGTTTCGGCAAGGTTGCCCGCGGCGGCCTGCGCTGGTCGGATCGCGCCGAGGACTATCGAACGGAAGTCCTGGGCCTCGTAAAGGCGCAGCAGGTGAAGAACGCCGTTATCGTTCCAGTCGGCGCCAAGGGCGGCTTTTATCCGAAGAAACTGCCAGCTGGCGGCAGCCGCGACGAGATCTTCAATGCCGGCCGCGAAGCCTACAAGACCTATATCCGCACCCTGCTTTCGATCACCGACAACATTTCAGGCACCGAAATCGTGCCTCCGGCAGATCCGGTACGGCTCGACGGCGCCGATCCCTATTTCGTCGTCGCCGCCGATAAGGGAACGGCAACCTTTTCCGACACCGCCAACGCACTGGCGCAGGAAGCTGGTTTCTGGCTCGACGACGCCTTTGCGTCAGGCGGCTCGGCCGGCTACGACCACAAGAAAATGGGCATCACTGCGCGTGGCGCCTGGGAAACTGTAAAGCGTCATTTCCGCGAGATGGATATCGACATCCAGACGACACCGTTTACGGTGGCCGGTGTCGGCGACATGTCCGGCGACGTTTTCGGCAACGGCATGCTGCTTTCTCCAAAGATCAAGCTGGTTTCCGCCTTCGACCACCGTGACATCTTCATCGATCCCGATCCGGACATGGAAAAGACGCTCGCCGAACGGCAGCGACTCTTTAACCTGCCGCGTTCAAGTTGGCAGGACTTCGACAAGTCGGTTCTTTCGAAAGGCGCGATGATCATTTCCCGCGCGGCGAAATCGGTCACGCTGACCCCGGAAGCGGTTGCCGCAATCGGCATCGACAAAGCGGTGGCAACCCCCTTCGAGGTCATAACAGCAATCCTGAAGAGCCCGGTAGATCTTCTCTGGTTCGGCGGCATCGGCACCTATGTGAAGGCGCAGACGGAAACCGATACGGAAGTGGGCGATCGTTCCAACGATCCGATCCGCATCACGGCTGATGAAGTGCGGGCGAAGGTGATCGGGGAGGGCGCCAACCTCGGCGTCACGCAAAAAGGCCGCATCACTTATGGGCTTAAAGGCGGACGGAGCAATTCCGATGCGATTGACAATTCAGCCGGCGTCAACACCTCGGACGTCGAGGTAAACATCAAGATCGCGCTCGCCAACGCGATGCATGACGGGCGGCTCACACGCACAAAACGCGATCAACTGCTGTCCTCGATGACGGACGAAGTTGCGGCACTCGTTCTGCGCAACAACTATCTGCAATCGCTGGCGATCTCGCTGACCGAACGCAAGGGAACCGCTAACGGCCTTGAGCTCGCGCGCTTCATGAGCGTGCTGGAAGGCGCCAAGCAGCTCAACCGGAAGGTGGAAACGCTTCCCGATGAGGCGACGCTTGCCGAGCGCTATGCTGCCGGCAGGCCGCTCACGCGGCCGGAAATCGGCGTGTTGCTCTCTTACGCCAAGATCGTGCTTTTCGATGCCGTTGCCGCAAGCGACCTCCCGGACGATCCTTATTTTGCGTCGACCCTTTCAAACTACTTCCCGGCTAAGATGCAGAAAACCAATGCCTCCGACATCGCAACTCATCGGCTGAAGCGCGAAATCATCGCGACGGTGCTTGCCAACGAGGCAATCAATCGTGGCGGTCCCGGCTTTGTGGTGAGCATGATGGATGCGACAGCGGCGTCAGCGCCGGAAGTCGTCCGTGCCGCGATCATCGCCCGCGATGGCTTCGACCTGACCAGGCTTTGGACCGAGACCGATGCGCTGGACGGTAACATTTCCGGACAGATGCAGAACCGTGTCTATGAAGAGATCGGCCATAGCTTCACCGTTTTGACTCGCTTGCTCCTGAAGACCGGCATGGCAAAAGGCGGCATAGCAGAAACCATTAGTCGGCTTCAGACTGCGTTGAAGAAACTAAAGCCCTCCTTCGCTGCGCAGGCTCCCGCGGAGTTCGAGGCGCGTGCCATGGAGTATCGCGAAGCCGGGCTGCCAGAAAGATTGGCCGACGTCATTGCCGGCCTGCCGGGCTTTGTGCTGGTGCCGGAGATCATGCAGATCGCCGAACGCACAGGCGAGGCGCTCGGACGTGCCGCGGAAAGTTATTTTGCCGTATCGCAGACCTTCCGCGTCGGGAGGCTGCTTGCAGCCGGCGCCCGCATTCTCACGTCGGATCACTACGAAAGCCTGGCCTTGGCGCGCAGCATCGACCAAATTGCCAGTGCCCGCCGCGATATCGTCATCTCGGCGCTGTCGGAGCATGGCAAGGAAAAGCTGCCGGTTCAGGCCTGGCATGGAGTCGATCGCATCAGGATCAACCGCATCGCCGAAGAGCTGTCAAACCTCAGCGACAGCGGCGATCCAACTCTTGCACGAATCACAGTGGCCGCAGGTCTTTTAACCGATCTTGCACGCGACCGGGCGAGGTGACACAGTCCGCCGCGAATGCGGGAGTGTAGGCGTGAGCAGAATAGACTGGACCGGAACGGGAACGCCGGCGCCGCAGAAGGCGTCGGAAAAGGGCATCTGGAGCTGGATGCTTTTCGATTGGGCCGCGCAACCGTTTTTCACGGTCGTGACCACGTTCATCTTCGGGCCCTACTTCGTCTCACGCCTGACGGACGATCCGGTTTCGGCACAAGCGATGTGGAGCAATACCGCGACGATCTCTTCGGTGATCATAGCCCTGCTCTCCCCGATCCTCGGCTCCATCGCCGATCAGTCCGGCGCCCGCAAACCATGGATAGCTTTTTTCGCTATCATCAAGGTTGTCAGCCTCTTCGGCCTTTGGTTCGCCGCGCCCGGTTCGCCGCTTGTCTATCCGGTAATCTTGATGATTTTCGCCTCGATCGCCGCGGAATTCTCGATCGTCTTCAACGATTCCATGATGCCGCGCCTTGTGGGCAAGGAGGAGGTCGGCAGGCTGTCCAATACGGCCTGGGGGCTTGGCTATCTCGGCGGCATGATCGTGCTCATCACTGTTGTGACGCTTCTTGCGGGAAACCTGGAAACGGGGAAGACGCTGTTGGGGCTCGACCCGTTGTTCGGGCTTGATCCTCATATCGGTGAGGACGCGCGTATTACAGGGCCGATTTCCGCGGTCTGGTATCTCATCTTCATCATTCCGATGTTTCTCTTCACACCCGATGCGGCGAAGGGATTGCCGCTCGCTGCTGCCGTCCGTTCCGGCCTCAGGCAGGTCGCAAACACAATCAGCGAGTTGAAGATCCGAAGAGGCATCCTGAAATTCCTGATTGCCCGCATGATCTATCAAGACGGAGTCAACGGGTTGCTGATCCTAGGCGGCGCCTTCGCCGCCGGCATGTTTGGATGGGCGACGATCGAAATCGGACTTTATGGGATCATCCTCAATGTCGTCGCGATATTCGGCTGCGTCATCGCCGGGCGCGTTGATCACCGGATCGGATCAAAAGCAACGATCCTGATCAGCCTGACGCTGCTTTTGCTCGCCACCCTCGGGATCATTTCGACGGGGCCTGGATATACGCTTTTCGGCCTGCTGCCGATGTCAACGGCCGACACCGGAGGGCTTTTCGGCACAGCGGCGGAAAAGGCCTATATTCTTTACGGGCTGTTGATCGGCCTCGCCTTTGGTCCCGTCCAGGCTTCGTCGCGCTCTTATCTGGCGCGCAGCGTCAGCCCGCAGGAGGCAGGGCGCTATTTTGGCATCTATGCGCTATCCGGCCGCGCCACGAGTTTCATGGCGACGCTCTTCTTCTCGCTGATAACCTATGCCAGCGGATCAGCGCGTCTCGGCATGGCAACGCTGATTCTTTTTCTCGCAGGCGGACTGATCCTGCTGATCGCGACCCCTTATCCGGCGGACAGGAAGCAAGACTGAAATGAACGCCGGACGCCGGCTAAGCGCCTAACGTTCTGTCCGCTCAATGGCGGAAATGGCGCATGCCGGTGAATACCATGGCGACGTCGTGCTCGTTGGCAGCGTCGATAACCTCTTGGTCGCGCATCGAACCACCCGGCTGGATGACTGCCGTCGCACCCGCTGCAATCATCGACAGGAGACCATCGGCGAACGGCAGGAAGGCTTCCGAAGCAACCGCAGAGCCGCGTGTCATCGCAGTAGGCAAACCCAGCGCCTTGGCGGCTTCCTCGGCTTTCAGGGCAGCGATACGGGCGGAATCAACACGGCTCATCTGGCCGGCGCCAATGCCGGCCGTCTGGCCATCCTTGGCGTAAACGACGGCATTTGATTTCACGTGCTTGCCGACCTTGAAGGCAAACTTCATGTCTTCCAGTTCCTGTTGCGTCGGCGCGCGCTTGGTCACGACCTTCAGCTCCAGATCCTCGATCATGCCGTTGTCACGGCTTTGGACCAGCAGGCCGCCGGAGACTGTTTTCGCCGTCAGGCCAGCGGCACGCGGATCGGGCAGATCGCCGGCACAAAGCAGGCGCAGATTCGGCTTCCTCGCAACGATCGCCTTGGCTTCTTCGGTTACATCCGGAGCGATGATCACTTCGGTGAAGAGCTTGATGATCTCTTCGGCGGTCTCCGCATCGAGCGTGCTGTTGAACGCAATGATGCCGCCGAACGCAGAAACGGAATCGCAGGCGAGCGCCCGTTTGTAGGCTTCGACAAGTCTTGGCCCCGTGGCAACGCCACAAGGATTGGCGTGCTTGATGATGGCGCAGGCGGGCGCCTTTTCAGGCAGGAATTCAGCGACGAGTTCGTAGGCCGCATCGGTGTCGTTGATGTTGTTATAGGAGAGCTGCTTGCCCTGCAGCAGCATCGCCGTCGAAACACCCGGTCGCTTTTCCCCGGTAACGTAGAAAGCCGCCTTCTGATGTGGATTTTCACCATAGCGCATCTCTTCCTTCAAAACGCCGCCGATCACCCGATGGCGCGGCGTATCGATGGAAAGCGCTTCAGCGAACCAGTTTGAGATCATCGCGTCATAGGCAGCGGTGCGGGCATACGCCTTGGCTGCCATACGCTGGCGGAACGCATAGCTCGTCTGACCTGCATCGGCCGAAAGCTGTTCGAGCAGTTCCGGGTAATCTGCAGGGTCGGTCAGGATCGTAACGTAAGCATGGTTCTTCGCAGAGGCACGGATCATTGCCGGACCACCGATATCTATATTCTCGACCGTCGTGGGGTAATCACCACCGGCGGCACGCACATCTTCGAATGGATAGAGGTTAATGACGGCAAGATCGATACCTTCGATACCATGCGCCTTCATGGCCTCCTGATGCGCGCTATCATCACGGATTGCCAAAAGACCGCCGTGGACCGTCGGATGCAGCGTCTTCACCCGGCCATCCATGATTTCCGGAAAACCGGTGACTTGGGAAACGTCGGTGACAGCCAAACCCGCGGCTGTGATGGCCCTGTGCGTCCCGCCTGTCGAAAGCAGGCGGACGCCCTTTTCGGAAAGCACGCGGGCAAGCTCGACAATACCCGCCTTATCGGAGACGGAGAGTAGCGCGGTCTTGACCTTGACCTTATCAGGGGCGGGGATTTTCTTGGAAGTGACGGCCATGAACCTTCTCCGTTCGGGCTTCGGGAGACATCCGGCAAGGGACGTACAGGATAATGGCGCCGCGTTAGCACGAGCTATGCCGCTTCGCAAACGGCGACTAGCTCTTGCGGGACAAAAACCAGCGAATTTCCGGCTTCTCGGCAAAAACGAAGTCGATCTCGATCTGGTCAGAACCGCAGATGCCGGAGGCGTCAGCAAAAAAGATATCTTCAGTGATCAGAACTTCGTTCCCCGGCGACGAAAAGAGCCAACTTTCGCCATCCGGCGCTGTCAGCAACACGGACTCGCGATCGCTCTGCTTCACATTTATGGCCGGATGGATATGGAAGCGCGCGGCAGCACGAAGAGGCTCGTCAATGACGCGCTCGCCCTGCGGCACCAGCCGATCACGGCCAGTGACGATGGAGCCTGCAGCATTCAGAGTCAGTTCGCGCTCATGGAGCATGCCGAAATTTTTCAGATAGCCGTCGTGACTGACCTTGATGCCGTCGCGTCCGTCGTCGGTTTCAGCGCGCTCGACGCTAACGGTCTTCACCGAATCCGTCATGACATAACCGAGAAATTCCGAAGCCGAGAAGCGGCTGGATGAGGTGTCGTTCAGTGTCACGGTCGAATGCGTCGCAGTCGTGCGCGCCATCTGCACATAGCGGCGACCAGCGAATTTCGGTGAGCCGGAGTTGACGATAAAGCGATGACGACCCGAGGACATTTCGAAGGAAAGGCAGCCTGCATGCGCCGTGCGCGACAGGGGGCCTGCTGCGGGAGGACCGGTATCGGCGATCAAAATGGTATTTCCCGCCGCAAGACGTTGATAGCGCGAATGCGGCATCGCCTTGAACGGTGGGCCGGCCGTTTCGTCATAGCGCAGAACCGACATCAGCTCGTTGGCAAGCGTCGATGTCGCGCCGTTAAAGAGCGCGAGGTCGCCATTGTGGTGGCGGAAGAAGCGCAGCGCCGGATACATGCGATCGATGCCTGAAATCAGCTTCTGCGGCAGATCGTGACCGAGGTTCACATAGGTCTGCCGGAGCGGTAGGAGATCGAGAAGCAATTCCAGGCCTGTGCGGGGATTGCGGGAGATATGCCCGCCGTCCGGTAGAATCTGGCTATCGAATTCATTATCCAGCGCCTGGGCGGCCTTGCGCAACACACCTTGTCGCGCTGGCATTGCAATCGAAGCCATGGCGAGGGCGATCCGCAGGCGGAAAAGACCTTCCCCCGCCGGCGCGAAAGCCGCCATACGGCGCAGGTAGCGAACCTGAAACGCCAGAGACTTCATGAAACGACGGTAAAAGCCGCGATCAGCATTCTGCAGCACGACCGGCGAATGCGAGAGCCAGGCAATCACTCGCTGTGAAGTGACATCGATTTCCCAGGCAATGCCTTCCATGCGGCCAGCGTGCAACGAGAGCCAGCTATCGACGATCGCCCGGGCAACCGCGCAAGCTTGATCGCTTTTGTAGGCACGCATATGGCGAAGCCAGCCGAAGCCATGCAAACGGCTGGCAAAAGCGCGTGAGGGAAGCGTAAAGCCGAAGGGTGACTTGCCGTTTGTCTCCAGCAGGCGGCCTGCCAGAGCGAAGCGGCCGTTCATGATCTCCTCGGCGATATGAGAATCGATGGCGCGAAGATCAGTCGGCGCGACGATAAGCCTCTCGGGCACTTGGATTGTATGGCGCAAAAGGCGAAGGCGCAGGGATGCGATGCGCCGCGACATGCGGCGCCAAGCCTCCCGAACATACAAACTCGAAAACCGCCGGCCGGACTGCATATTCTATTGTCTATTGACCCTCATGATTAAGAATAGGTGAATGAGAGCCGGTTTCAGCGGAAAGACTGCATTAATTGTGACAGAAACGAAATCTAGGGAAGGTCCATGCAATCAGGCAAGACGCCGCAGCACTGCAGCGTAAAAACCGTCAAGACCTGAAGCGACCGTTGCGGGCATGCGCAGCATGGCGGGGGTCGTCCGGAATTCGCCAAGCGGACTGATCGCCATTTCCAAACCGGGCCATAGAGCAGCGTCGATCCGGACGCGCTCGACATTCGCTGTGTCCGCCAAGATGCGGCTGACGACATCCTCGCCTTCGACTGGATCCAGCGAGCAATTTGAAAAGACGAGAGTACCGCCAGGCTTCAGGAGCGTCAGCGCATGGCGAAGCAGGCGTTCTTGCACGCCAGCAAGCTTTGCGATGTCCTCCGGCCCCTTCGTCCAGAGGACATCCGGATGACGGCGCGTGGTGCCCGTCGAGGAGCAGGGCGCGTCGAGCAGGATGGCATCAAACGGCTCGCCCGGCTGGTATTTCACAAGATCCGTCGCGAGCGTTTCTGCCTTGAGGGCAAGGCGGTCGAGATTGGAGCGTAGGCGCTTCAATCGGCTTTCAGATTGATCAATCGCAGTGACGCTACCTCCGGCGAGAATGAGCTGTGCGGTCTTGCCGCCCGGTGCGGCGCAAAGATCGACGACGCGTTTGCCAGACAGGTCGCCAAGGAGCTTGGCCGGAATGCTTGCCGCGGCATCCTGCACCCACCATTCGCCTTGATCGAAACCTTCAAGGGAGGGGATAGTGCCATCAAAGGCTGCGAGACGCACGCCACCGGTCGGCAGGACTTCCCCATTCAATCTTGCTGCCCAGCCTGCCGCATCCGACTTCACGGTGAGATCGATTGCCGCCGGCTCGAGCTGAGATTCGGCGATCGCCGCGGCGGCCTCTTTCCCGTAAGCCTTTTCAAGACGGTCGATAAACCAAGCCGGCATCGGCGAAATCTTCGCGACGTCTTCGAGGACCTTCTCCTTCTCGCGGCCAAGTCGTCGCAAGATCGCATTCACCAGTTTTGCGAAGCGGCGATTGCGAGGATCCTGATTTGCCTGCTCGACGGCAAGATCGACCGCCGAATGGTCGGGGACGTCGAGATAAAGGATCTGCGCCGCCCCAACCGCAAGCACATGATGAAGTGCGCGCGCGCCTTCGGGCAACGGCGAGTCTAATAGAGAAGCAATCGCCGCATCGATGCGGGGCAGGTGACGGAGCGCACTGTTGAGAATAGCGCGAACCAGTGCGCGATCGCTCTCCCTGAGTGCCTTGTATGCGGGATTTCCGTGTTCGTGATCCAATGCACCATCTAGCGGCAGTTTGCGGTCAATCACGGCAGCGAGAATCTTCGCTGCGGCCGCACGCGCCTCTAGGCCCGGCTTGACCGCCAGGCGTTCTAAAGGCGGTTTCTTTTTGTTGAATGGCTTGTTTCTGCCGTCTGAATTCAAGACCAGGGACCTTTTGGCGGTTGGGAACCACCGCGGCCAATACCCGTATTCGGAACCGAGCGCGATCTGCGCGACGGATTACCAGTACGAACCGTCGCCGTCGAGCCATTCATACCGTTTGCTGCCATTTCCTGAAGTGCTGCAATACGGTTTTCCGTATTCGGGTGCGTCGAAAACAGGTTGTCCATACGCTCCCCGGAGAGGGGATTAATGATGAACATATGCGCTGTCGCAGGATTGCGCTCGGCATCATAATTCGGGATATGCGCCGCGCCACGGGCAATCTTGCCGAGCGCGGAAGCGAGCCATAGGGGGTTGCCGCAGATTTCGGCGCCGCGCCGGTCGGCAGAATATTCGCGCGTCCGGCTGATCGCCATCTGCACAAGCATAGCGGCGAGCGGCGCTACGATCATCGCCAGAAGCACGCCGACGAAACCGAACGGGTTATTGTTGTTCTCGCGATTGCCGCCGAAAAAGAAGGCGAAGTTACCGAGCATCGAGATTGCGCCGGCAAGCGTTGCCGTGATCGTCATCGTCAGCGTGTCGCGGTTCTGGATATGCGCCAGTTCATGCGCCATCACAGCCGCCACTTCTTCCGGCGAGAGCGCGCTGAGCAGCCCCGTCGAGGCCGCCACGGCGGCATTCTCCGGATTGCGGCCCGTGGCAAAGGCATTCGGCTGCGGATTGTCGTAGAGATAGACTTTCGGCATGGGCAGCCCGGCATTTTGCGCAAGATCGCGAACGATGCGGAAGAATTCCGGCGCGTTGCGCTCATCGACCTCCCGCGCCCGGTAGGCCGAAAGCACCATCCGGTCCGAATTCCAGTAGGAAAAGAAATTCATACCCGCAGCGATCAGGAAGGCGATCATCATGCCGCCGCGGCCACCGATCAGGAATCCGACGAACATGAACAGAGCCGTCATGAAGGCAAGCAACATGGCAGTGCGAACGAGGTTCATCGAGGTCTCCATCTCCCATTTGCGGCAAAAGGGTTTCAATCAAGGCGCCGGCGCACTATGATTTGGTTATTCGTCAGCCATTTTCAATATTTCCGGCGGGAGACGCTATTGCAGCCAGCCGACAACGACAATGTAGATAGCACTGTGGCAGAAGGAGCAGAACTGCCGCGCAAGGTTCTGTCTCCCGCTGCCAAACGCGCGCTTGCCGAAGCCGAGGAACGACGCAGGAACCAGAAACCCCTGGAACTGCCACCGGAGATCGGTGGACGGGGAGGAGCCGAGCCAGCGCGCTTCGGCGATTACGAAATCAACGGCCGTGCGATCGATTTTTAAGGAAATATTCCTTTTCTTCTCGACCTTTGAAGTCCTCGCGATTCGCCGGGGCTGTCTGTCGACGCACTGCAAGACTTGACGGCGGGTTCACCCCGTGTGCGGTTGATGAAGAGCGACAACTATTTTGGCCTGATTGCCGCCAATGCGGTTCGTTCAGATGAGAACCCGGCCGAAGATATGCTGTTGGAAGGCGCCCGTGAATACGAGGGCGCGCGGAGCTGCGCGCCCGTCTGTGCCAGCACGATTGACAAGCGGCTCCCGGGTTTCCGGGAGCCGCTCTGATTTCACGCGGTTACCTTGTTCTGCCTGTTGGCAATGAGGTCATCAACGACCGCCGGATCGGCAAGCGTGGACGTATCTCCGAGCGCGCCGAAATCGTCCTCGGCAATCTTGCGCAGAATACGGCGCATGATCTTGCCGGAACGGGTCTTCGGCAAGCTGGGCGCAAACTGGATCTTGTCCGGAGATGCGATCGGGCCAATTTCTGAGCGAACATGCTTCACCAACTGTTGGCGCAACTCATCGGATCCTTCGTTTCCGGCCATCAGCGTGACGTAGCAATAGATGCCCTGTCCCTTGATCGAATGCGGGTAGCCAACGACCGCGGCTTCCGAAACCAGATTATGCGAGACGAGCGCGGACTCCACCTCGGCCGTGCCGAGGCGGTGGCCGGATACGTTCAGCACATCGTCGACACGACCGGTGATCCAGTAGTAGCCGTCTTCATCGCGGCGGCAGCCGTCGCCGGTAAAATACTTGCCCTTGTAGGCGGAAAAGTATGTCTGGATGAAGCGCTCATGGTCGCCATAGACCGTGCGCATCTGCCCGGGCCAGCTGTCGGTAATGCACAGGTTGCCGTCGGCAGTGCCTTCCAGCACCTTGCCGTCATTGTCGACCAGCTGCGGCTTCACACCGAAGAATGGGACGGTCGCTGAACCCGGCTTCAGGTCGATCGCACCAGGCAGCGGCGTGATCAGGATGCCGCCGGTCTCTGTTTGCCACCAGGTATCGACGATCGGGCAACGGCCATCGCCGACGACATTGTAATACCACTCCCAAGCTTCCGGGTTGATCGGCTCGCCGACCGTCCCGAGCAGGCGCAAGGACGAGCGGGACGAGCGGGTGACAAAATCGTCGCCGGCGCCCATCAACGAACGGATCGCTGTCGGAGCAGTATAAAAGATGTTGACCTTGTGCTTGTCGATGACCTCCCAGAAGCGGCCCTGGTCGGGAAAGTTCGGCACGCCTTCGAACATCAGCGTCGTCGCGCAATTCGCAAGCGGACCGTAGACGATGTAGGAATGGCCGGTCACCCAGCCGACATCGGCCGTGCACCAATAGATATCGCCATGGTGATAGTCGAAGACGTATTCATGGGTCATCGACGCATAGACAAGATATCCGCCCGTCGTGTGCAAGACGCCCTTCGGCTTGCCGGTGGAGCCAGAGGTATAGAGGATGAACAGTGGATCCTCCGCTTTCATCTTCACAGGTGGGCACTCGGCTTTCACCGTCGCCGCTTCCTGGTGGTACCAAAGATCGCGGCCGGGAGCCCAGCCGGTCTTGCCGCCGGTCCGGCGCACGACGAGGACCTTGCCCACCGTCACATGCGGGCGGGCCGCGATGTGGATCGCGGTATCGGCATTGTCCTTCAGAGGCACCGGCTTGCCGCCGCGCACGCCCTCGTCGCACGTGATGATGAACGTCGAACCACAGTCGACGATACGGCCGGCAAGCGCTTCCGGCGAGAACCCGCCGAAGACGACGGAATGCACGGCGCCGATGCGGGCACAGGCGAGCATGGCATAGGCCGCTTCGGGTATCATCGGCATATAGATGGTGACGCGGTCACCTTTCTTGACGCCATGCTTCTTCAACACGTTCGCCATGCGGCAGACATGCTCGTAGAGCTCGTTATAGGTGATCTTCTTGTCGATATAGGGATTGTCGCCTTCGAAGATGATGGCGACCTGGTTGCCGTGCGTTTTCAGGTGGCGGTCGATGCAGTTGTGGGAAACGTTCGTCTGACCGTCTTCGAACCACTTGATCGAGACCTTCCCGGTAAAGGACGTGTTCTTGACCTTCGTATAGGGCTTGAACCAGTCAATCCGCTTGCCGTGCTTGCCCCAGAATTTGTCCGGGTTCTCGATGCTATCCTCGTACCATTTCTCATACTTGGCCTTATCGATCAGGGCATGGCTCTTCACCAGTTTCGTAACCGGATGGATCTTTTCCGACATGTGGTTCCTCCTCAACACAGGCACCGGCTAACTGCGCAAGGCGATCACCGGAACTCGATTTAGGCATTCATAGCAGGTCAAAAGCACCCGGCAATTAGACAAAGGTCATTTCATTCCTGATCAATTGCAATTCTGCGTCACTCCAGTTATATAGCGCCATATTTCCCGGATATTATGGTGATATCCACGGACCGCGACACCGGCGCGGACGACAGAAGGACTATATCCATGGCTCAACAATTGCTCATGCCGAAGGCGACCGCCATCTGGCTCGTCGACAATACGGCGCTGTCTTTCGATCAGATCGCCCAGTTCTGCAAGCTGCATCCCCTCGAGGTGAAAGCAATTGCCGACGGCGAGGCAGCGCAGGGCATCAAGGGCCTGGACCCGATCTCGACCGGCCAGCTTTCACGCGATGAAATTGCCCGCGCCGAAGCTAATCCGAACCACAAGTTGAAACTCTCGGAGCCGAAGGTTCGCGTTCCCGAATCCAAGCGCCGTGGTCCGCGTTACACGCCTGTTTCCAAGCGCCAGGACCGTCCGAATGCCATTCTCTGGCTCGTTCGCAATCACCCGGAGCTGAAGGATGCTCAGATTTCACGCCTCGTCGGCACGACGAAATCGACGATCGAGCAGATTCGTGAACGCACGCATTGGAACTCGGCCAACCTGACGCCGATGGATCCGGTCACGCTCGGCCTCTGCAGCCAGATCGACCTCGATATGGAAGTGGAAAAGGCATCCAGGGGCCGGCCACTGCCGACCGCCGCCGAACTCGGCGCCACGCTGCAGTCCGCCCAGGAAACTGAGCGCATGAGCCCGAATTTCGAACGCGAAGAAGAACGCGAAATCGACGCCGATGCCGTCTTTGCCAAGCTCAAGTCTCTGAAGTCCTCCCCCAAGGACAAGGATGAAGACGAAGACGATCGCTTCTGACCTGTTTGCATAAACGTGAAAAGACCCGCCGGATCTGAACTGACCCCATTAAGTTGGACGGTTTAAAGGCAAGGCAGATTTAAGGGCTGGGTTCTGTATTGTACAGGACTCAGCCCTTTGAGTTTCATTTTGATCCTGTCGTGATTGTAGTAGTTGATATAGTCGGTGATGGCGGACTGCAGGCTTTGAATGCTGGCGAATTTGGTCGGGTAGAACAGCTCTGATTTCAGCACCGCGAAGAAGCTTTCCATTGCCGCGTTGTCGAGGCAGTTGCCTTTGCGTGACATGCTTTGGATGACGTCGTGTTTTTCAAGCGTGCGCTGATAGGCGGTCATCTGATAGTGCCATCCCTGATCGGAATGCAGGATCGGCTTTTCGCCGCTCCCCAGCCGGTCCAGCGCCTTTTTCCACGAGTTTGAAGACGGGACGGCGGGCTGTCTCGAAGGCGATGATCTCGCCATTGAAGAGGTCCATGACCGGTGAGAGATAGAGCTTTTCGCCCGCAACGTTGAACTCGGTCACATCCGTCACCCATTTCTGGTTTGCATCCTCAGCCGTGAACTTGCGCTGGATGAGATCGGGAGCGGTGCGGCCGGTAGCGCCCTTGTAGGACCGATACTTCTTCGGCCGCACCAGCGATTTCAAACCCATTTGCCCCATCAGCCGCTGAACTGTCTTGTGATTGACGCGCCGTCCCAGTCGGCAGATGGCAGCCGTGATGCGGCGATAGCCATAGCGCCCCTTGTGAAGGGCGAAGATGGCTTTGATGCTGTCTTTGAGCGCGGCATGGCGGGCGGCCAGCGATGCTGCCGTTTG
>NZ_JABEPH010000016.1:0-31978 GCF_013004495.1 Rhizobium sp. SEMIA 4085 | reverse complement strand
GCCCGAAAGCGCCATGCCGAGCGCCTCGGCCATGGAAGCCATGGTGGAGGCGGTGCCCATGGTGTTGCAGGTGCCCGACGAACGGCTCATCGAGGCCTCAGCCTCGAGGAACTCGGCCTGTGTCATCTCGCCAGCCTTCACCATTTCGGAAAACTTCCACAGATGCGTACCTGAGCCGACGCGTTCACCGCGGAAATAGCCGTTCAGCATCGGCCCACCCGTGACGACGATCGAGGGCAAGTCGCAGGAAGCTGCCCCCATGAGAAGCGACGGCGTGGTCTTGTCGCAGCCGACCATCAGCACACAGCCATCGATCGGTTGGCCGCGGATCGCCTCCTCCACCGCGAGCGCGGCAAGGTTGCGATACATCATCGCGGTCGGCCGAAAGGTGTTTTCGGATGCCGAGAACACCGGCACCTCGACCGGGAAGCCGCCTGCCTCCCATACGCCCGCCTTCACCTTCTCGGCGAGCTCTCGCAAATGACCGTTGCACGGCGTCAGATCCGACCAGGTGTTGAGGATGCCGATAACCGGCCGTCCGTCGAACAGGTCGTGTGGATACCCTTGGTTCTTCAGCCAGCCGCGGTGATAGATCACGTCTCGGCTCGTGCCGCCGTACCATTCCTGCGACCGCAGCTTACGCGGCCATTCAGCTTTCTTTTTCATAGTCTCTGTCCTTCACGGCTTCCAGGTCGCCTCGCGCCACCCGGAAGCCGATGATGTCGTTACGCCAGGGTGTATGCGGTCTTGACGGTTGTGAAGAATTCGGCGGCGTATTTGCCCTGCTCGCGCGAGCCGTAGGACGAGCCCTTGCGTCCGCCGAAGGGAACATGGAAGTCGACGCCGGCGGTGGGCAGGTTGACCATGACCATGCCGGCTTCGGCGTTGCGCTTGAAGTGCGTCGCGTGCTTGAGGCTGGTGGTCGCGATGCCCGACGACAGGCCGAACGGCGTGTCGTTGGCGACAGCCAGCGCCTCTTCGTAATCCTTGACGCGGATGACCGATGCTACCGGTCCGAAGATTTCCTCGCGGGAAATGCGCATCTGGTTGGTCGCTTCGGTGAACAGCGTCGGCTGCAGGTAGAAGCCGGGTGTGTCACGCGCGATCAGCTCGCCGCCGAAGGCAAGCTTTGCGCCTTCATTTTTGCCGATCTCGATGTAGTCGGTGTCGGTCTTAAGCTGTCTCTCGTCGACGACCGGGCCGATATGCGTGCCGGTCTTCAGCGCGTGATCGACGTTCAGTGTCTTCAGCTTCTCGGTCATGGCCGCCACGAACCTGTCGTGGATGCCTTCCGTCACGATCAGGCGAGACGATGCCGTGCAGCGCTGGCCGGTCGAAAAGAAGGCCGAGTTGGCCGCCGCTTCGACGGCGACGGAAAGATCGGCGTCATCGAGGATGACCATCGGGTTCTTGCCGCCCATTTCGAGCTGAATCTTGCGATTATGCTCGATCGAGGAAACCGCGACGCGCTTGCCGGTGCCGACGGAGCCGGTGAAGGTGATGCCGGCAAGGTCGGGGCTGTCGAGCATCGTCTGGCCGACGATCGAGCCCTTGCCCATGACGAGGTTCAAAACGCCCTTCGGCAGGCCTGCACGGTTGAGGATGTCGACGATCGCCCAGGAGCAGCCGGGCACGAGTTCGGCCGGCTTGAAGACGATGGTGTTGCCGTAGCAGAGCGCCGGGGCGATCTTCCAGGCGGGGATCGCGATCGGGAAGTTCCAGGGCGTGATGATGCCGATGACGCCGAGCGGCTCGCGGGTGATCTCGACGCCGATGTTCGGACGCACGGAGGGCACAACTTCGCCGGCCAGGCGCAGCGCTTCGCCTGCGAAGAATTCGAAGATCTGTGAGGCGCGGATCGTCTCGCCGATGGCTTCCGGCAGGGTCTTGCCTTCTTCGCGGGCAAGTAGCGCGCCGAGTTCGTCCTTGCGCGCCATGATCTCGTCGCCGGCCTTCTTCAGGATGACGTGGCGCTCCCAGATGCCGGAATGCGACCAGGCGGGGAAGGCGGCCTTGGCGGCGGCGATCGCGTTCCGGGTGTCGGCGGCCGAGCCGCTGGCATAAAGGCCAACGACCTCCTTCGTATCGGATGGGTTGATGTTTTCGACGGCGTCGGCGCCGGTCCATTCGCCGGCGATCAGGTTTTGATAAATGGTCATGGGCTGAACGAGCCTCCTTTACCTTTACAGAGTGGTCCGGCCGCAGATCGCGGCCAGCCCAGCGCAAAATTCAAAGCTGCTTCACAGCGATATTTTCCTCGGCGGCAACCTTCAGCGGATTGCGCAACGGCAGGCCGAATTCGGCAACCTCGATTTCGAAAACATCGCCTTCTTCCGTCTTGACGCCATCTGCGAAGGAGAGCGTCGCCGTGCCGAACATGTGGACGTGAACGTCACCCGGGACGCGGAAGAGGCCATACTTGAAGTGGTGATATTCGAGATTCGCGAAGGTGTGCGACATGTTCGCCTCGCCGGAGAGGAACGGCTTTTCGAAGATCACCTTGTCGCCGCGCTTTATGCGCGAGGTACCGCGAATATCTTCCGGGGCAACGCCGATGCGGATTTCCGGACCGAAGCTTGCGGGACGCAGCTTGGAGTGGGCGAGATAGAGATAGTTGATCCGCTCGGTGACGTGGTCGGAAAATTCGTTGGAGAGCGCAAAGCCGATGCGGAACGGGGTACCGTCCTTGGCAATCACGTAGATGCCGGCCATTTCGGGCTCTTCGCCGCCGTCAAGCGCGAAGGAAGGGGAGACGAGGGGAGCGCCGGGCGCTGCAGCGCCATAGCCGTTGCCCTTATAGAACCATTCGGGCTGGACGCCCTTTTCTCCAGCCTTCGGCTTGCCGTTCTCGATGCCCATCTTGAACATCTTCATCGAGTCCGTGAGCGTTTCTTCCGCGGCCTCGGTGGTCTTCTTGTGCATGGAATCACGGGTCGCCGCTGAGCCAAGGTGGGTGAGGCCCGTACCCGTCAGGTGCAGGTGGGCAGCATCCGGATGCGTGATCGGCGGGAGGAATTTGCCTTCGGCATAGGCCTTTTCCAGATCGACGGCATCGCCATAGCCATGCGCCTCGATGATGGAAACGAGCGACTTGCCGGCGTCTGCAGCTTCCATTGCCAGCGCGTATACGCTGCCTGCATTCTTCACGGCTTTCGCTGCACCGCCCGGCTCACGCACGGCGACGATGATCTCTCCGTTCGAACCCTTGATCTGCGAAATAAGCACGGCTTTCATCCTCTTTAGCTGGGTGCGGACAAGCTCCGCCTCTCCGGCTCCCGAGGGACCCGGAACTGGTCTTACTCATGACTGCAAATGCCAGGACTGGCGCCGGAGCGCTTAGCCCTTATTCTTGTTATAAACGTCGAAGAAGACGGCGGCCAAAAGCACGAGGCCCTTCACCATCTGCTGGAAGTCGATACCGAGGCCGACGATCGACATGCCGTTGTTCATGACGCCCATGATGAACGCGCCGATGACGGCACCGGTGATCTTGCCGACACCACCGGAGGCCGAGGCGCCGCCGATGAAGCACGCCGCGATGACGTCGAGCTCGAAGCCCACGCCTGCCTTCGGCGTTGCCGAGTTCAGCCGAGCCGCCACGATCATGCCTGCGAGACCGGCAAGAACGCCCATGTTGACGAAGGTGTAGAAGCTCAGGCGCTCCGTGTTGATACCGGAGAGCTTGGTGGCTTTTTCGTTGCCGCCCATCGCATAGATGCGGCGGCCGATCGTCGTGCGGCGCGTGACAAATGCATAGGCTGCGATCAGCACGAGCATGACGACGAGAACGTTCGGCAGGCCCCTGTAAGTCGAAAGCTGATAGCCGAGAAAGAGGATCGCCAGGGAAACGACGGCGTTCTGGGCGATAAAGAAGCCCATCGGCTCGACATCGATGCCGTGGCTCTCATTCACCTTGCGGCGGCGCCAGGCAAGGTAAAATAGCACGACCGGAATGATGAGTGTCAGGATCAGCGACGTGGACTGCACCGGCGTTCCGGCGATGTCGATCATGCTGCCCGGCAGGAAGCCGGTGCTGATGATCTGGAAATCCTTCGGGAACGGGCCGATGTTTTTGCCCCCGAGTACGAAGAGCGTCAGGCCGCGGAAGACCAGCATGCCGGCAAGCGTCACAATGAAGGACGGGATGCGGTGATAGGCGATCCAGTAGCCTTGGGCGGCACCGATGATGCCGCCGATGATCAGGCAGAGAATGCCCGCCACCACGAAATTCATCTGCCACGTGACCATCATCATGGCGGCGAGGGCGCCGACGAAGGCGACAATCGAGCCGACGGACAGGTCGATATGGCCGGCCACAATGACGAGCAGCATCCCGAGCGCCATGATGACGATGAACGAGTTCTGCAGAACAAGGTTCGTCAGGTTGACCGGCTTGAAGAGAATGCCGCCGGTGTAGAACTGAAAGAAAACCATGATCGCGACGAGCGCAATGAGCATGCCGTATTCACGGATATTGCCACGGATATAGTCGGCAACGGAAACTACGTTGCTTTCCTCGGCGGCTGGAGGGTTGACCGGAGTCATTGTTTCTTCTCCCCTGAGCGCATGATAGCGCGCATGATGGTTTCTTGGCTCGCCTCTCCCTTTGGCAGTTCCGCAACGATACGTCCTTCATTCATGACATAGATGCGGTCGCACGTGCCAAGCAGTTCCGGCATTTCCGATGAGATCATCAGAACGCCTTTGCCGTCGGCGGCGAGCTGGTTGATGATAGTATAGATTTCGTATTTTGCACCGACATCGATACCGCGGGTGGGTTCGTCGAGGATCAAGACATCGGGATCGGAGAACAGCCACTTGGACAGCACGACCTTCTGCTGGTTGCCGCCCGATAGATTGATCGCTTCCTGGAAGATGCTGGAACTGCGGATGCGCAGCTTCGAGCGGTAGTCCGATGCGACCTTGGATTCCCTGATGCTGTCGATGACCGTCGCGTTCGAGACCCCGGCTAGATTGGCGAGCGTGGTGTTGTGAACGATGTTCTCGCCGAGCACGAGGCCGAGATGCTTGCGGTCCTCGGT
This sequence comes from Rhizobium sp. SEMIA 4085, assembly GCF_013004495.1. Taxonomy (NCBI): domain Bacteria; kingdom Pseudomonadati; phylum Pseudomonadota; class Alphaproteobacteria; order Hyphomicrobiales; family Rhizobiaceae; genus Rhizobium; species Rhizobium sp. SEMIA 4085. The sequence goes on along the minus strand of NZ_JABEPH010000016.1, from coordinate 26,936 downwards.
CACATAGGCGAGACCGGCGTCGATCGCCTTGCGGACGGTGCTGACATCGACCTGCTTGCCATGCATCAGCACTTCGCCGCTGACCTTGTGGCCATAGGACTTTCCGAAGACGCTCATGGCGAATTCAGTGCGGCCGGCACCCATCAGGCCGGCGATGCCGACGACTTCGCCCTTGCGGACGCTGATGTTGACATTGTGCAGCACCTGCCGGTCGCGGTGATGCTGGTGATAGGCGTTCCAGTTCTTGACTTCGAGGATCGTTTCGCCGATCGGCACGGAGCGCGGCGGATAACGATCGGCAAGCTCGCGGCCCACCATGTTCTTGATGATGATATCTTCGCTGATTTCTTCGGTGTGACAGTCCATCGTCTTGACCGTCATGCCGTCGCGCAGAACCGTGATCTGGTCGGCAACTTTGCGCACTTCATTCAGCTTGTGGGTGATGATGATCGAGGTGAGGCCCTGGTTGCGGAACTCGATCAGCAGGTTCAGCAGCGCATCTGAGTCGCTTTCGTTGAGCGATGCCGTCGGTTCGTCGAGAATCAGGAGCTTCACGCTCTTAGACAGCGCCTTGGCAATCTCGACGAGTTGCTGCTTGCCGACGCCGATGTCGGTGACAAGCGTGTCCGGAGATTCGCGCAGGCCGACTTTTGCGAGCAGCTGCCGCGTGCGGTTGAACGTTTCCTGCCAGCTGATGATGCCGCTCTTGGCATTCTCGTTGCCGAGGAAGATATTCTCGCCGATCGACAGAAGCGGCACGAGCGCCAGCTCCTGATGGATGATGACGATGCCGATTTCTTCCGAATCCTTCAGGACCTTGAAGTTGCGGACTTCGCCTTCGTAGACGATCTCGCCATCGTACGTGCCGGCCGGGTAAACGCCGGAGAGAACTTTCATGAGGGTCGATTTTCCGGCCCCGTTCTCGCCCACCAATGCGTGAATTTCACCCTGACGAACCTTGAGGTTCACGTTCTCAAGCGCTTTTACGCCCGGGAACGTCTTGGTGATGTTCCGCATTTCGAGGATTGTATTGTCCATAGTCAAAATCCAACGTCAGCAGCCGGAAATACGGCGCGACGATCATAAAAGTGAAGACCGGAACCCGCAACCAGCGGATTCCGGCCAACTTGGTACAGTTACTTCAGCTGGTCAGCCGTGTAGTAACCGCCTTCGACGAGAACCTTCTCGTAGTTGGTCTTGTCGACCGCTACCGGCTTCAACAGGTAGGACGGAACAACCTTGACGCCGTTGTCGTAGGTCTTCGTGTCGTTGACTTCCGGCTCCTTGCCGGACATGACAGCGTCAACCATTGCAACGGTGACCTTGGCGAGTTCGCGCGTGTCCTTGAAGACTGTCGAGTGCTGTTCGCCAGCAATGATCGACTTGACGGACGGAATTTCAGCGTCCTGGCCGGAAACGACCGGGAGCGGCTGATCCGGGGTGCCGTAGCCGACGCCCTTCAGCGACGAGATGATGCCGATGGAGAGACCGTCGTACGGAGACAGGACGGCGTCGACCTTGGCGTCGGTGTAGTTAGCCGAAAGCAGGTTGTCCATGCGGGCCTGGGCCGTTGCCGCGTCCCAACGAAGCGTGCCGACCTTGTCCATGCCGGTCTGGCCGGACTTCACGACGAGCTTGCCGCTGTCGATGTAGGGCTGCAGGACAGACATTGCGCCGTCGTAGAAGAAGAAGGCGTTGTTGTCGTCCGGCGAACCGCCGAACAGTTCGATGTTGAACGGACCCTTGCCATCCTTGAGGCCGAGGGCGTCAACGATGGAGGTTGCCTGCAGAACGCCAACCTGGAAGTTGTCGAACGTTGCATAGTAGTCAACGTTGGCCGAGTCGCGGATCAGGCGGTCGTAGGCGATGACCTTGATGCCGGCGTCATGAGCCTTCTGGAGAACGTCGGAAAGCGTCGTACCGTCGATGGCGGCGATGACGAGAACCTTAACGCCCTTGGTGACCATGTTCTCGATCTGAGACAGCTGGTTCGGAATGTCGTCGTCTGCATACTGCAGGTCGGTGCCGTAGCCGGCTGCCTCAAGCTGCTTGACGATGTTGTTGCCGTCGTCGATCCAGCGAGCGGAAGACTTCGTGGGCATTGCGATGCCGACGGTCCCCTTGTCCTGCGCCAGTGCCGGCATAACGAATGAAGCGACGCCGAAGGCGGCCGCAGCCATCAATGAGATAATGGATTTCATTTCTCTCTCCCTTGTTAATAGACGGCGGACGAATATTCGCCCGCCACGAAACTGTGGCAGGTTCCGTAGATTGGATAGTTACTTCAGATGGTGAGAAACGAAGTAGGTCTCCTCCACGATCTCACACGTGTTGAGTGCCAACCAGCACACGGCCGCAAACTCGTATGGAATCTTATAACTGTCAAATAGAATAAGTGGTAAAGTGCATAACAAATTTGGTATATCGTTAAAAAGTATTACTTTTGATGGAAGGCGGATGGGAGGCCGCAACCATGGCGATTGTTTCCGGGTCGATTTCCGAGGATCGGATCGATATTCACAGCGATAATATTGGCGATGATGCCTTTCTGCGTGCGGGCTTGAAGCTCAATCACCTGCGCATGATCGTCGCAATCGAAGATAGCGGACAGATTTCCGCGGCGGCGGAGATGCTGAACATCTCCCAGCCTGCCGCCTCCAGAATGCTCGCTGAAATGGAATCGATCGTTAAGACGCCGCTTTACGAACGAATCGCCCGCGGTGTCGTGCTGACGACGTTCGGACAAGCACTCGCCAAGCGTGCACGAAAAATTCTGCTGGAATTGCGCGAGGCCAGCCGCGAGATCAGCGAATTGAAGAGCGGCAAGGGTGGTTCCGTCTTCATCGGCGCGGTCACAGCACCGGCCATGAGCCTGGTTGTTCCGGCCATCGACAAGGTTCGCAAGGCGTTTCCGGGCATCGAGATCAACATAGAGGTGGAGACCAGTAACGTCCTCGCGCGGGAATTGCTCGCCGCCAGGCACGATTTCATCATCGGCCGCATTCCCGACGACGTTAATCCGCGACTCTTCGAAGTGCGCGAGATCGGCATCGAAAAAGCCTGTTTGATCGTGCGCAGGGACCATCCGCTCCTCACGAAGAATGCAAGCAGCCTCGCCGATCTCCATGGTTACGGGTGGGTCTTCCAGCCGCCGGGCACACTGCTGCGGCGGACGCTGGAGGATATCTTTCTGGCGGCGGGCGTGCCATTGCCGGAAAATATCGTCAATACATCTTCCTTGCTGCTCACCTGCGCGATCATCTGCGAGACGGACGCGATCGCACCCGTGGCGCTGGATGTTGCCCAGTTCCTCGCCGGCCAGGATGCGAAGGCATCCGACGTGCGCGTGCTGCCGACCGATTTCAAGCTCGACGTAAAGCCCTACAGCCTCATCACCGCACGCGAGCGCGCCCTGCCTCCGAGTGCGCGGCTTCTCTACGACCTTATCCTCGAGGAAAGTCGGAAGCAGGGATGCTGAGCGCAAGCCCGGCGCCATGCTGGAGGTGTTCAATGCGCCACTTGGAAGGGAAGGGGCATGTTGTTCGGGCAATCGGTTTTTCAATCCGTTCTGGAACGGCTGAAAGCAGAAGAAGAGAGCGAAGACGAGGCCGAGGCGTCCGCTGCGCATCGCGTCCATGGCTTCACAACCGGTCTCGCCTTCGACGTGATGGAGGGCGTATCAGCGGCCTCGCAACGGGTGGGCCAAGCCTATCTCGATAATCTGGAACTGGAGATGCCTGTTGCCGCGGCAGAGGAGGACATCCAGCCGCAGCCCCGTGCGGAGCCTGAGCCGGAACCCGTCATGCCGGAACATCTTGCGCGCACAGCGCCTGCCGAAATCGCTGCGGAGCTCTCCATCACAGCCGCCGATACGCTGCAGACGCTGAACGAAAAGCGCCGTGCCTTTGCCAAGTCGAACCATCCCGATCGCGTCGCGCCTGCATTCCGGGAGAATGCAACGAAGCGCATGATGCTCGCGAACCTGCTGATCGATGAAGCTGTGCGGCATCGCGGCCGCTGATTATTCGGGGTCCGTCTCTTCCGGTTTGGGAGCCTCGGCGGGTTCGGCGGGTGTCTGTGGCTTGAAAGTCCAGAAGAGCATGTAGAAAGCATAGACGCCGGCGCCGGCCGACAGCACGCCCCAGAACGGGTCGCCGGTAATGAACTCCAGCGCCGCCCAGCCCAGGCACAGGCCCACGATCAGCGCCCGCACCCAGACGCGGCGGTAGGCCGGATGGTTTGGATCGATCAGCTGCATGTGTCCCCCGGTCATATTTCGATCACTTGTCTTTAGGATGGATTTCGAGAATGTGAAAGGGCAACGGGCTTGACGGCTCGAATAGAAAATGGAATGAAAATTCCACAATTGCTACAATTCGGTTTATTTGTTCCGAGTTCGAGGGAGGTTCTCATGACAGTCAGATTTGGTCTTCTCGGCGCCGGCCGCATCGGGAAGGTTCACGCGAAAGCCGTGAGCGGCAACGCGAATGCGAAACTCGTCGCCGTCGCCGACGCGCTTCCACAGGCGGCTGAAGCGATCGCTTCCGCTTATGGCTGCGAGCTCCGCACGATCGAGGCGATCGAGGCCGCCAAGGATGTCGACGCCGTCGTCATCTGCACGCCGACCGACACGCACGCGGATCTCATCGAGCGCTTCGCGCGGGCCGGCAAGGCGATCTTCTGCGAAAAGCCGATCGATCTCGACGTTGCCCGTGTCAAGGCCTGCATCAAGATCGTCGATGAGACTAAGGCGAAGCTGATGGTCGGTTTCAATCGCCGCTTCGACCCGCATTTCATGGCCGTGCGCAAGGCCATCGACGACGGCCGCATCGGCGAGGTCGAGATGGTGACAATCACCTCGCGTGATCCCGGGGCCCCGCCGGTCGACTACATCAAGCGCTCCGGCGGCATCTTCCGCGACATGACGATCCACGACTTCGACAGGGCCCGGTGCCTCCTTGGCGAGGAGCCGGTCTCGATAACCGCAACGGCCGCTGTCCTTGTCGACAAGGCAATCGGCGAGGCGGGCGACTATGACAGCGTTTCGGTCATCCTGCAGACGAAGTCCGGCAAGCAGGCGATCATCTCCAACTCCCGCCGCGCCACCTACGGCTACGACCAGCGCATCGAAGTGCACGGGTCGGAGGGCATGGTAGCGGCCGAGAATCAGCGTCCGGTCTCGATCGAAGTCGCCAACAGTGACGGCTATACGCGCCCGCCGCTGCACGACTTCTTCATGACCCGTTACACGGAAGCCTACGCCAACGAGATCGCAAGCTTCATCGCCGCGGTCGAGAAGGACGCAACGATTTCGCCCTCCGGCGCCGACGGCCTTGCCGCGCTGGCGCTCGCCGATGCGGCGGTACAGTCCGTCAAGGAAGGCAAGCTCATCAAGATCGGCTGACGGCAACTCCCGGCCGCAAGCCGAGCATGAGATGGCCGGGCAAACGCCCGGTCATTTCCGCATTTGCGCCAATCATCAGCGAAACTTGAAATAAGTATCAATGCTTCGCCTTTGACGCGAGGGCGCTTGGGGACTATCAGCGCGCGATACCGCATTGCCCCCAGGCCCTCCATGACCCTTGATCGTTTCGCTCCCGCCATTTTTGTCCTGCTTTGGTCCACCGGCTGGGTCGTCGCGAAATATGCGGCACGCCATTCGGAGCCCTTCACCTTCCTCGGTATCCGTTATGCGCTTTCGGCGCTGGCGTTTTTCGCTCTCTGCTGGGTGCTGAAGGCGAAATGGCCGGATCGCGCGACGGTTCTGCGCGCGATCTATTCCGGTTTCTTTCTGCACGGATTCTATCTTGCCGGCCTGTGGTGGGCCATTGCCAATGGCGTTGCAGCTGGCATTTCCGGGATCATCGCCGCGCTGCAGCCGCTGCTGACGGCGATGGTGGCGCCCTTCCTGATCGGCGAACACCTGCAGCCCACCCAGAAGTTCGGACTTCTCCTCGGCTTCTTCGGCATAGCGATCGCCGTTTCCCCGAAACTTTTCGATCCAGCCTCCGCGAGCCTCGTTCACGCCGCGGTGCCGCTCGCGATCAACCTAATCGCCATGATCTCCGTCACATACGGCACGATCTACCAGAAGAAACACTTGCAGACGGGTGATCTCAAGACGATCGCGACGATGCAATATGTCGGGGCGCTTATCGTCACCCTGCCGCTCGCGCTCGCCTTCGAGCGCCTGCATTTCGATGCAACGCCAGAGGCTTTCGGCGCCCTGATCTGGTCGGTCTTCGGCCTGTCGATGGGCGGGATCGGGCTGCTTCTTTACCTGATCCGCCGCGGCCAGGTCTCGCGCGCCGCATCGCTGATCTACCTGATGCCGCCAACGGTCGCGATCGAGGCCTTCATCGCTTTCGGCGAACCGCTGACCGTGCCGCTGATCATCGGAACGATCGTGGTCGTCACCGGCGTCTATCTGACGAACCGGAAAAGCGCCCGCATGGCTGAGGCTTGATCAAGCCTAATGGTTGGCATGGGTCAACTGCGCGATTTTGCGTACATGCGTGACGGCCGCGGTACCGCCGGCTGTCTTGGTGAACAGATCGAGCTTCTCTTCCTCGCTGTCATCAACCGGCGTCAGCGCCTGGTCCATGTAGTTTTTTGATGCCGGATTTCTCTTGATGAGGAACGCAGTTGCGCTCATGCGCAGGATGGTGCCTGCCAACGCGACGTGCTTGGCAACGGTTTCCCACACGAATTGCGGCCAGAAGACGAGGGGATGCTGCTGCGGCAATCCGGGCCGCCGTTCCGAGGGGTGCTTCAGCCGCAGCAGACCGCTTTGAAGGGGATGCACTTTTTCGAGCGGCACCGTGGTTGCAAAGGACACCAGCACCTTGACAAGGCTTGCAAGTGGCAAGCCGCTTGCAACGGCCCGGCGCAGCAAGGTCTTCACATGCTCCGGCGAATAATAAAGCGACCAGGCCTCGTGATAGATGTTCTCCCATTCCTGCCGGCTCATCTTCTCGTGCGCAGTGCAGACATGTTCGACGTCATAGGTATTGAGGTCGGCATCCATCGGGATGCCCTTGCGCCAGAGCGTCTGGTGATCCTCCGAGCCCGGCAGCGGCGTGAGCACGAAGAACTCGATGACATCGAGCGGCAGCTCGTGCTGAATGATCTTGATGTCGCGGCGAATGGTTTCCGGCGTGTCGGAAGGAAAGCCGAGGATGTAACCTGCGAGCGTCATGATTCCCTGCGCTTTCCAGGCGAGCAGCATCTTCCGGTATTCGGTGATCTTGTTCTGGTTCTTCTTGGCGGCCGTCAAATTGTCCGGATTGACGTTCTCCAGGCCGATGAAGACCCGCGTGACGCCGGCGCGTTTTGCCTTTTCGATGAAGTGCGGGATCTTGTGACAGAGCGTATCGACCTGGATCATTAGGCCGAGCGGGATGCCATGCCTTTCCTTCAGTTCAATCAGCCGGTCGAAGATCGCTTCCCAGTCCTTGTTGCGGGCGAAGTTGTCGTCGGTGATGAAAAATTTGTGGATGCCCTGCGCCCAGTTCATCCGCACCAGCTTTTCGATATCGTCGGTGGAGCGGAAACGGGATTTGCGGCCCTGCACATTGATGATCGTGCAGAATGAGCACTGGTAGGGGCAGCCGCGGCCGGCATCGAAGCTGCTGCTCAGCCCGAGCGTGTGTTCGACATTTTTTTTGGGCAGGAACGGCACAGGCGTGCCGCCGATGCCCGGAAGGTCGTTCATGAAATTGTAGACCGGCTCGAGCTCGCCATAGGCCGCGTCCTGCAAGACCTTGTCGAGCCTGCCTTCGGCCTCGCCGGCGAACATCGAAATGCCCATCTCCCGGCAGGCGTCGAGTTCGACCGCCTTTCCGTCGAGCATCGAAAGACAACCGGAAACGTGAAAGCCGCCCATCGAGACTGGAATGCCCGCCGCGCGAAACGGCCGGGCAATGTCGAGCGCCCGTGGATACTGGTTCGACTGAACGCCGACCAGCGCGACCATGCCGAAATTACCGTGCTGCCTCAGCAGCGCGAGCAGTTCCGGAATATGCACGCGTGTATTGGTTTCGTCGATCACCTTGATGTCGATGCCGACGCCCGGGCCGAGCACTTCACGCTCCGCGCAGTCTGCCGCAATGCCAAAGAGAGCCGCCAGCGAGTTCGAAGGGATCATGGCGCGCCACCAGCGGATCACGTAGCCGTCGTCGTCATAGTGCGACGGCTTGAGCAGAATGAGCTGAAAGCGGCGGCTGCCGGACGCTACGGGTGATCGCAAGGTCTATCTCTCTTATTGAATAAGCAGTCTGTCGTTGAATGCACCCAATGAGGGCCAGTGTCGCGAAGGCGCTGGCATGCAAGCGGAATTGCTAAGATCGGCAGATATGCCGGAAAATAGCAATGCAGATTGCGATAGTGTTCACATGTCGCCGGCGCGCAGTCCCTTGAGACCGTCTCGCCGGGGTAAGCGTTCACCTAGGCTTAAAGCAAAAAAAGGCCGGAAGATACCCGGCCTCTTTCAGTTCTGTATTCAAGCCTGTTCGCGACGCTGGCCGCCGCCATTGCGGGGGCCCTTGCGACGTATGCCGCCAGAGCCGTCCTGGCGGTGCTCACCGTGAGCCTGCTGGCCGCGATCCTCACCATGCTTGCGGCCAGGGCGGCCGTGCGCGTTACGGGCGCCGCCGGGATGATGGCGGTTCGCATCGGCGCTGCCATGCGGGCGCTGTTGCGGCTTCTTGGCCGGTCGGAAATCGGAGGTCGATACGAGGTCGTTGTCCGGCCCCTGGGGTGTCGCTTCGCCGCGGCGCTGGCCGCGGAAGTCCTCGTTGCGGGCAGTCTGGCGCTCGGGACGCGGACGGCGCTCGCGGCGTTCCTCGTTGTTCGCGCGGACCTCGCCAGCGTCGCCTTCGCGGCGCGGACGGCGGTCCTGGCGATTGCCGGAGCGCTGGTCACCCGGACGGCCATCGCCGCGACCTTCGCCACCACGGCCCTGGCCACCGCGATTGCGGTTGTTGCCGTTGTCGCGGCGCGGGGCCGCGCGCATGTGCGCCGGCGGTTCGCCGCTGGCAACGATGATCTCGATGCCCATCAGCCTTTCGATATCGCGCAGCAGGCGTGCCTCATCCGGCGCGCAGAACGCGATTGCGATGCCGTCGCGGCCGGCGCGAGCCGTGCGGCCGATGCGGTGCACATAGGCGTCCGGCACTTCCGGCAGATCATAGTTGAACACATGGCTGACGGCCGGAATATCGATGCCGCGGGCGGCAACGTCGGTTGCAATCAGAGTCTTGATGCCGCCGTCGCGGAATGCCTTCAGGGCACGCTCGCGCTGACCCTGGCTCTTGTTGCCGTGGATGGAAGCGACCGAATAGCCGACGTGGTCGAGATGCTTCATCAGCTTCTCGGCGCCGTGCTTGGTGCGCAGGAACACGATCGCGCGGCCATCCGGATTTTCGGAAAGCGACTTCTTCAGCAGATCCGTCTTGTCGTTCTTGCCGCCGACGAAGTGGACGTACTGTTCGACCTTGTCCGCAGCCTTGCCGGGAGGCGTCACTTCCACCTTGATCGGATCGGTCAGGTATTCGCCTGCAAGATCGGCGATCGCCTTTGGCATGGTTGCCGAGAAGAGCATGGTCTGGCGGCGCTTCGGAACGAGCTTGGCGATCTTGCGCAGATCATGCACGAAGCCGAGATCGAGCATCTGGTCTGCTTCGTCGAGCACAAGGTAGCGCACCGCCGTCAGCGTGATGGCGCGGCGGTTGACGAGGTCGAGGAGGCGGCCGGGGGTCGCGACGAGAATGTCGGTGCCGCGTTCGAGCTGCAGCTGCTGCTTGTTGATGGACACGCCGCCGACAACGACATTGATGCGCAGCGGCGACTTGCGGACGAAGTTCTTCAGGTTCTCGGCGATCTGGTTCACCAGCTCGCGGGTCGGAGCGAGGATGAGCGTACGCGTCGTGCGATTGTCGGGACGCCTCTCATCGGAGAGCAGTTTTTCAATGAGCGGCAGGCCGAAGGCAGCCGTCTTGCCAGTGCCGGTCTGGGCGAGGCCGATCAGATCGCGGCCTTCGAGGAGAAGAGGGATTGCCTGCGCCTGAATGGGCGTCGGCGTTTCAATGCCGAGCTGAAAAAGCGTGGCGACGATCGGCTTGGAGACACCAAGCGATTCAAAATTAGTCAAGTCATAACCTTTCGGGGCGCCGAAACGATGTGCCGGATCACACCATGCGGTCCGGTATCATTCTGACGTCAAGAACCCCGCGTGAAGTGGGAACTTGTGTGTTGGAAAAACTTTCCAGCGCTTCTGGCCGCACTTGGGATCGCGGCATCCTATGAAATGCGCTTTTATCCTTCTTCTTGCGTTTGTCTTTTTTCGCAGGGGCAGCTCACGCGGCGGCCGGAAGGTGAAAGCTGGCCTGCATTTGGTCTAGTTCAGGTTGAAAGTCAAGAGACGAGCGAGAGAAAGGTGCTGCGCCGCCGCCCAAACGAGCGGCGGCGTGGCCCACACATGCTCCTCAATACCCGGGGCACTTCAATAGCCGGGGCAGACCCGAACTCTGACCCATACGTCCGCTCGGTGATCGTAGCGGCGCTCCACACCGCAATATCCATAATTGCGGTAATAGGCCGGGTAAGGCCGATAGTAGGAGCGATAGTAAGGCCGGTAGGGCCGGTAATAGCTCCGATAGACCGGATACGGGCTGTAGTAGGGCCTGTAGTACGGCCTAGAGTAGGCTCCGTAATAAGGCCCGGAGTCGGCTCCATAGTAAGCCCCGGAGTAGGCTCCATAGTAAGGTCCGGGATAATAGCCGTAGCCAGGGTAGGGACGGACAGCATGCGAGAGAAGGATGCCGCCGATTGCTCCGGCCGCAACACCGCCCCAAAAGTCATCGCGGGCGTCCGCCGGGGTTGCCGGAATGAGGGAGGTGCCAGTCAAAGTCAACGCCATCAAGCCCGCCGCCATGCTTTTGTGAAGTACGGACATGATCGTCTCCTTTCATAGACGAACTTGTTTCTTGAAGCCGTCAGGAGAAACCGTGGCGAAACGCGGCCAACTGATCGAGTTCAGTCTTACAACGTGGGAGATTATAGCATAGTTCCTGATACACTTGGGCCGAACTTCGTTGTCCCGGGGTCAGATTTCCGGAACGTGTCATGGTTAAAACCTTGTTAAACGGCTTACACCTATAGTGGATGCCAGAACAAAACTCCTTCTCCTGACAGCGAGGCGACATCTTTGACATCGAGCGGGGACCTTCTCGAACTGGCATGCAGCCGGATCGCAGATCTGGAGACGCCTGCCTATGTCAAGAACAGCGAGCTTCGCTACGTTGCCGTCAACGAATCCTATGCCCGCTTCTTCGGCAGGGAAATTTCCGATTTCATCGGCCGTCGGACCCGCGAAATTCTCGATCGTCCGGAAGAGGAGGAGCGTGAAGACAAGGAGCGGCGCGCGCTCGTCTTCGGCACCGAAGAAACTGCCATCTGCTTCGATGCTGCCGCAACCGAGCATGAGCGGATCCGGATCGAGAGCTTCATGCCGTCGCAAGACCGGGCCTATGTTTTCGGTATCTTCGAGGCGCGCACGCAGCCCCGCCGGCCGGTTCTCTCGGGGCCGGATCAGGCTTTGCTCGCCGATTTCGAGCGCGTCCGTGCCACGCTGGAAAAACTCGATCATCCGGTCGGCATTTTCGCTGACGACGGCCGCCCGCTGATCGTCAATTCGGCTTATCGAAACGGAGGCAAGGCATCGTCCGCGGAAACCGGATGGCACGAGAGCGTAAACGAGCTCGATCTCCTCCGAACCATCATGGAAGACCTGCCGGTTGCCGCTTTTGCGCGCGACGAACGGCACCGCCTCGTCTATGCCAACCAGTATTACGAGACCTTCACGGGCCATGTCCGGTCAAAGGTGCTTGGCCTCACAGAGTTTGAGATGTTCGGCGAGGAGAATGGCGCCAGCATCTATGAGGAAAACGCTCTGGCGCTCAAGGACGGCTCGCTCACGGAGGTGGAAGGTAAGCTTCCAAGCACGGACGGAACAGTTTATCCGATCTTGACGCGCGTCAATCGCGTGCAGACGCCGGATAGCAAGGTCTATGTTGTCGGCTCTTTTTCGGATATCTCACCGCTCAAGGAGCGTGAAGCCAAGCTGATCGAGGCCCAGAAGCACGCGGAAATCCTGCATCGCGACATTGAAAACATCCTGCGTTCGCTGCCGGTCGGCGTGCTGATCCTCGATAACAATCTCGATATCCTCTACATAAACGACGAATTCTACACGATCTGCGATCTGCCGCCTGACGATCGTTTTGACGGCCGGCCGTTCATCGATGTCATCCGCCGTAATTGTGAACTCGGGCGCTATGGCCACGAGCACAGCCCGGAAGAGATCCTGGCGGAGCGCCAGCGCCATTTCGGTTCGGATGGGGAGCAGGAGCCGATCGAACTCAGTTGGTCGGACGGCAAATCGATCATCTTCGACAGCCGCCGCATCTCGAACGACCGCATTCTTCTCTCCTATTCCGATATGAGCGCCATTCGCGCGAGCGAGAAGGAAATCCATGAAGCGCGCGCTGCCCTGGAGCACCTCGGTGAACTGATGCGGGATGCGACGCGGGCCATGCCGCAAGGCTTGACGATCGTCCAGGACGGCATCATCAAGCTCTCCAACGATGCGCTTTCGGAAGTTCTGCGTATTCCGCCGGAATACCTTGTTGCGGGCCGCGGCTGGATCGACCTCTTCAATTTCTGCGCCGATCGCGGCGACTTCAAGAGTCCCGCCGCCGAAGTGTTGCACTATTGGCGTTCAAACATCGCTGCGAAGCAGCCGATTGCCACTGTCTTTCATGTGGCCGGGGAGCGCTGGGTGAACATGGAGGCGACGATCAGCGAGCGCGGCCATTGGGTCGCGCTCTTCACCGACGTCACCGAAATGAAAGAGCGCGAGGAAGAGCTTGAGACGCTGCTGGCACGGGCTGAGGCCGCCGATCGCGCCAAGTCGGAATTTCTCGCCAATATGAGCCATGAAATCCGCACGCCGATGAATGGCGTGCTCGGCATGGCCGAGCTGATGGCGAAGACCGATCTTGACCCGCGGCAGAAGACCTTCATCGACATCATCGTCAAGTCCGGCAACGCGCTTTTGACGATCATCAACGATATTCTGGACTTCTCAAAAATCGATGCCGGACAGATGACGCTGCGCAAGGCGGCCTTCGATCCGGTGGAAGCGGTCGAGGATGTCGCGACGCTGCTTTCTTCGCCCGCGGCTGAGAAGGATCTCGAGCTTCTGGTGCGCGCCGATCCGAACCTGCCTGCCGCAATCATCGGCGATGCCGGGCGGTTTCGCCAGATCGTCACAAATCTCGTGGGCAACGCCGTCAAGTTCACAGAGAAGGGACATGTCTTCGTCGATGTCGGTTTCCGGCCTGGCTCGGACGGCGAGGTCATGGTCGAGATCAGGATCGAGGATACCGGCATCGGCATCCCGGCAGACAAACTGCAATCGGTCTTCGACAAATTCTCGCAGGTCGATTCCTCTTCGACGCGGCGCCACGAGGGGACCGGCCTTGGTCTTGCCATCACTGCCGGTCTGGTCGATCTCTTTGGCGGTTACGTCAACGCCGAGAGCGAACCGGGCAAGGGCTCGGTCTTCACCGTCAACCTGCCCTTCGCCATCGCTGCCGCCCGCCTCGATCCCAAGCCGCTGCCCGTCAATGTACGCGGCGCACGCGTGCTCGTCATCGACGACAACGAGGTGAACCGCCGCATTCTCTCCGAGCAGCTGCCGCTTTGGGGGTTTGACGGCGTGGCTGCCGAAGACGGCGGGACCGGCATTGCCATCCTTGAGGCCGCACACCAGATCGGCGTTCAGGTCGATGCCCTGGTGCTCGACTATCACATGCCGGAAATGAACGGTGCGGAAGTCGCCCGCAGGCTCAGGGCCGACGCGCGCTTCGAGTGCCTGCCGATCATCTTCCTGACCTCAATGGATATCTCCGGCACGGAGAAGGAGTTCGCAGCCCTCAACGGCCATGCGCATCTGATGAAACCGGCCCGTGCCAACCTTCTTCGCAACACGATCGTCGAGGTCGTGCGCGCAAGCCGCGTGAAGCGGGCTTCTGCAGCCGAAATCGCACGCCTGCAGGCAGAAACCGAGATGAGGGAACCGGAGCCTTATGCGCCGCCGTCCTCAAAACAGCGAAAGACGGCCTTCATCGATGTGCTCGTCGCCGAGGACAACGAGGTGAACCAGATCGTCTTCACGCAGATCCTGCAGGGCACCGGCCTGAGTTTCCTCGTCGTCAATAACGGCCAGGAGGCGGTCAACGCCTGGGAAAGCCATGCGCCGCGGATTATCATGATGGACGTCTCGATGCCGGTGATGAACGGCCACGATGCGACCCGCGCGATCCGTGTCCGAGAGCGCGGACAGGGCCACCGCGTGCCGATCATCGGCGTAACGGCGCATGCGCTCGAAAGCGACCGCGAGCTCTGTCTCAACGCCGGCATGGACGATTACATGTCGAAGCCGATCAGCCCCGAACTGCTGGAAGAGAAAATCCAGCTCTGGCTCGGCAAGAGCGCGCAGTTGCCCGGCCGCTCGGGCCGCTAGGGTTTTACGCCGCAGAGCATCTCGCGCTTGCCGGCGAAACCCTTGCGCCGCTCGACCGCAAATCCCGCCGCCATCAGATTGCGCCTGACGAAGCCTGCAGCGGCATAGGTCGCGAAGCTTCCTTTTGAGAGGGTCTTCTCGCAGATGAGCCGCATTAGATCTTCCGACCACATGTCGGCGTTGCGCGACGGCGCGAAGCCATCGAGATACCAGGCATCGAAGCCGGGTTCGGCAGCCGCAACGCCATCGATTGCCGGGCCGCAGACAACGCTCAAGGTCGTCTGCTCGTCCAATGCCAGCGTCACGGTACCTTTCGGTTGGCCGGGCCACAGCGCCGTCAGCGCCTTCCGCTCGGCATCGATTTCCGGCCAGTGCGAAAGTGCGCGACCGATCTCGTGCGGGCGCATCGGGTAAAGCTCGAAGGAAATGAAGTTCAGATGTTGACCCGTTTGGCGATGCGCTTTCCATTGCCGCCATGTTTCCGCGAAGTTCAGCCCGGTGCCGAACCCCAACTCTCCAATGCGGAAATTTTCCTTGCCGGTCCACCGTTCCGGCAGGCCATTGCCCGCCAGAAAGACGTGGCCGCATTCGAGCCGCCCGTCCGTCTGGCAATAAAAATGGTCGCCAAAGGCCCGCGAATAAGGCATATCGCCGTCGCGCCATTCGAGCGGCTGGCTCGTGCTGCCACTCTGATCGGGATCAATCTCTGTCATGCCTAAAGCCGATAGTGCGGCCATCTCCTCCGGTCAATCGTCCGTCAGCCTGCTGATTGCCGGGGGCGGCATCATGGGGCTGTGGGCGGCGGTTCATGCCGAGCGGTTTGGCATCGACACGCTCCTCGTCGATGCCGGTGAATTGGGGCAGGGCGCGAGCGGCGGGCTGCTCGGGGCGCTGATGCCGCATTTGCCGGACAAATGGAATGCCAAGAAGCAGTTCCAGTTCGATGCGCTGGTTTCCCCCGAAACCGAGATCGCTGCGATCGAAGCTGCCACCGGCCTTTCCACAGGCTACCGCCGCTCCGGGCGCATCATCCCGCTGCCGAAGCCGCATCTACGCAAGATCGCGCTTACCCATTTTGCCGATGCCGAAACACATTGGCATCGGCACGGCCGCAGCTTCCATTGGCATGTCGCAGATGCTCCGCCGGTTACAGGCTGGATCGACCCTGCCGCTGGTGCGAGCGGCTTCGTGCACGACACGCTTGCTGCCCGCGTCGCACCCCGTACGCTGGTCGCCGCTCTTGTCGCCTTTCTGAGGCAGGCAAAGCGTGTGAGCATTATCGAGAATGCTACAGTCGACGGTCTCGAACCGGAACGCGGGATCGCCGACGCCGGTGGGAGAACAATCGCCTTTGGCCGCTGCATCGTCGCGGCAGGTCATCCGGCATTTCCGCTTCTGCAGCGGTTCACGCCCGGATTGGAAAGGCCGCTCGGCCAACCGGTCCAGGGGCAGGCGGCGCTGTTGAAAGCCGAGATCGATCCCGCCCTTCCCACCATCTTCCGCGACGGCCTCTATATCATTGCTCATGAGGGCGGCCATGCTGCGATCGGCAGCACCAGCGAGGACCGTTTTGACAATCCCAATACGACCGATGCTCAACTCGACGCTCTGATCGAAGCGGCGCGCGAGATGGCCCCCGTGCTTGGGAAGGCGCCGGTCGTCGAGCGCTGGGCCGGCCTTCGTCCGAAGGCGATCGACCGCGATCCGATGATCGGTCCGCATCCGATTTATCCGAAGCTCATCGCCTTGACCGGCGGCTTCAAAGTCAGCTTCGGCCTTGCCCACCGTCTTGCCGAAGCTGCCGTACATATGGCCGACGGGCGTTCCGCACCTTTCGCCCTGCCGGAAAGTTTCGCGTTTTCGAGCCATATCATCGCTGCTTCACGTTAAACGTGAATTAGAAGCTGGTGCTTTTCGTTATTCTGTCATGCAAATCGCCTATCTGCTAGCGCATCGACGGCGCCGGAATCGTCTGCGCGCCCTTCCTTGTGGAGGAGATTGTATGCGCTACGCCATTTGCTTCACGCCTACGCCGAGCGATCCGATCAGCCATGTGGCGGCCAATTGGCTCGGTCGCAACGTCTTTTCCGGCGAGATGGTCGAACCTCCAGCCATTGGCGGGATCGGCATCCACGACGTAGCGTTCCATACTGCCGTGCCGCGCCGCTACGGTTTCCATGGTGTGTTGAGGGCGCCGTTTCACCTTGCAGCCGATGTTTCGGAAACGCAACTTTTACGCGATATGATGCGCTTTTCCGGCAGCTTCCAGCCGTTCCGGATTCCAAGGATCGAGGTTGCGCGCCTGCGCAATTTCTTCAGCCTCGTGCCGTCGGTCCCCTGCGAAGACATGCACTATCTCGCTTCTGCGGTCGTGCAGCATTTCGACCGCTTCCGTGCACCGCTTTCCGAAGCCGAGATCGAGCGCATCGATCCGGATGGGCTTTCGGCCGCGCAGTTTGCCAATCTGCATCGCTGGGGCAATCCCTATGTGATGGATGAGTTCCGCTTCCACATGCCTGTGACGGGTCCTGTCAATCTTGTCGATATGCCGCGCATCGAGCAGGCGCTGCGTAGCGTCTTCGAGCCTGTTCTCGCTGAGCCGGTCACCGTCGCCAACATCGCGCTGATGATCGAGGAAGGCGCAGGCGGCCCGTTCCGCGTCCATTCGCTGCATCCGATGGGCAAGGTCAGCGCGCGCAAGATCGCCTGATCACTTTTGTTCAAGAATGGGCGGCCCAAAGATGCTATATCCGGACGATGGACAACATCTCCCAGGAACAGGCAACCGAAGCCATGCCGCTGTCTGGGGCGGAGACGACGCGATTCTGGCGCGACAGCCGTTTTGGCGGCATGGAATGCCTGAGCGCGACCTTCCTGACGCATGAGTTCGCGCCGCATGCCCACGAGACCTTCAGCATCGGCGCTATCGAAAGCGGCAGCCAGATCGCGACGATCCGGGGCGCGCGCGAAAGCTCGGGGCCGGGCGATCTCTATCTGATCAATCCGGGCGAAATCCATGATGGCGTGCCTGTCGAGGGCGGCTATCGCTACCGGATGATCTACCCGGACACGTCACTCTTCCGGGAAATCCTGGAAGATGTCACCGGCCGCACCTTCAGCGGCATGCCGGCCTTCGGCAAGCAGATCCTCCGCGATCCCCGGCTTGCCGAGGCTTTTCATGATGCGCACCGCGCGCTGGAATCGGGGGCCGGTGCGCTGGAGACCAGTCAGGGCATGTTCCTTGTGCTCGAGGCCATGTTTCGGCATCACGGCAGTTCAATCATCGTGCCGATCGACACGCAGGAGCGGTCGGGGGTGCAGCGCGCCCGTGACTACCTGATGGAAAACTACGCCTTTGATGTCGGACTTGAAGAACTCGCCGCCGTGGCGGGCCTCAGCCGTGCGCATCTGATACGCGCCTTCCGCAAGGAATTCCACATCACGCCGCACGCCTTCCTCACTGATATCCGCATTCGCGTTGCCCGGCGCAAGCTGCAGGCTGGCGGACAGCCGGCGGACATTGCGCTCGAATGCGGTTTCGCCGACCAGGCGCATTTCAGCCGGCATTTCAAGGCGCGCACCGGCGTGACGCCCGGCCAGTATCGCGCGCGGTAGTCACTTTCGTTCAAGACGACCATTCATCTCCATTCTAAAACCTCCGCATCAAATCGGAGATCCTGTCGTGAATGAGAATGGAAAATGGGCGGAGTTCCTCGGCGGCATGAGAGCCATTTCGCCGCTCATCGCTGCCGTCATACCGATCGGCCTTGTCTTCGGCGCGGTCGCAGTCACGAAAGGGCTTTCCCCGGTCGAGACCGCACTGATGAGCGCGCTGGTCTTTGCCGGCGGTTCGCAGTTCGTGGCAATGGATATCTGGACGCATCCGGCCTCGTGGACGAGCGTCGGTTTTGCGGCCTTGCTCGTCAATATCCGCCATGTACTGATGAGTGCATCGCTCGGCACCAAGATGCAGGCTTTTGGCGGACGCAGGCGCTATTTCGCATGCCTGTTTCTTGCAGACGAGATCTGGGCGATGGCGGAATTCCGCGCCGGTCTTGCGCGGCTCACGCCCGCCTGGTTCGCTGGGCTTGCCGCACCCTTCTATCTCGCCTGGGTACTTTCGGGCCTTGCGGGCGCGACGCTCGGCGCTTTCCTCGGTGATCCCGTGGCGCTTGGACTGGATTTCGCCTTTCCGGCCGTCTTCATCGTGCTCGTCATGGGCTTCTGGAAGGGACCGGAAACCGGCGCTGTACTTATCGCAAGCGGTGCGGCCGCGGTAGCGACCCAACATTTCGTACCAGGCGTCTGGTATGTCGCAGCCGGCGCCGTCGCCGGTCTGCTTGCGGCAGTCGCCAGCGGCAGTCGGCGCGTGGAGGTGACGCAATGACAGTCGATTTCTCCACCCTTGTCGCGATCATCGCCATGGCAGCCGTGACGGTGCTCACGCGCCTGAGCGGTCTTGTGCTCATGTGGCATGTGTCCTTGGAGGGAAGCCGCCGAAAGGCGATCGAATCCATTCCGCCTGCCGTTCTGATGGCGGTCGTCGCGCCGACCGCCTTTGCCACCGGCATTGCGGAAACGATCGCCTGCGCACTCACCGCCATTGCAGCACTCCGTCTGCCGATGCTCTTTTCCGTGGCGCTCGGCGTCTTCTGCGTCGCGCTATTGCGGGCCGCAGGCATATGACCCAGCCGCAAAGGCGGCGACTTGTGCCGTAGCGGCGAAAGTCAGTTTCGCATTTCCGTCTCGACATTCCGTCTCCGGGTGCTACCGTTTCGCCTGACTTTCAAAAGGTGATTTGATGGCTTCCGATACCTATCCGCGCAATCTCGTCGGCTATGGTCGCAATACCCCCGATCCGAAATGGCCGGACGAGGCCCGCCTCGCCGTGCAGTTCGTCATCAATTACGAAGAGGGCGGTGAGAGCTCGATCCTCGATGGTGATGCGTCGTCCGAGAACCTGCTGTCGGAAATCGTGGGAGCAGCGCCCTGGCCGGGCCAGCGCAACTTGAACATGGAATCGATCTACGAATACGGTTCGCGTGCCGGGTTCTGGCGGCTCTGGCGCATGTTCACCGAGCTCAAGGTTCAGGCGACCGTCTACGGCGTGACGCTTGCGATGGCCCGCAATCCGGAGGCCGTCGCGGCGATGAAGGAAGCCGGCTGGGAGATCGCCAGCCATGGCTACCGATGGCTGGAGTACAAGGATTTTCCGGAAGACCTCGAGCGCAAGCACATTCTCGAGGCGGTGCGTCTCCACACCGAGCTCACCGGCGAGCGCCCCTACGGCATGTACCAGGGAAAGCCCTCCGACAATACGCTGCGGCTGGTTCAAGAGGAGGGTGGGTTCCTTTATTCGTCAGACTCTTATGCCGACGACCTGCCCTACTGGGTGAAGGGGATTGATGACAAACCGTTCCTCATCATTCCTTATACGCTTGAAACGAACGACATGCGCTTTGCGACGCCGCAGGGCTTCAATTCCGGCGATCAATTCTTCACGTATCTCAAGGATGCCTTCGATATGCTCTACGAAGAAGGCAGGGCCGGCAATCCGAAGATGATGTCGGTCGGCCTGCATTGCCGTCTGGTCGGTCGGCCCGGCCGCGCTGCAGCCCTGAAGCGTTTCATCGAATATGTGCTGAAGCACGACAACGTGTGGATCCCTCGCCGCATCGAGATTGCCGAGCATTGGCACAAGAACCACAAGCAGGACATGACCTGATGATCCGGCGGGATGAATTCGTGTCGCGTTTCGGCGGTGTTTTCGAACATTCGTCCTTCATTGCAGAGCGCGCTTATGACGACGGTTTCATTGGCGAAGAGTTGACTGTGGACAAGGTGCACATTCCGCTCGTCGCGATCTTCCGCGCGGCAAGCGAGGAGGAGCGTCTTGGCGTTCTTCGCGCCCATCCCGATCTTGCCGGACGCCTGGCAGTCGCCGGCGAACTGACGGAAGACAGCAAGAAGGAGCAGGCAAGTGCCGGACTTGACCGGCTGAGCCGCGAAGAGCATGCCCGCTTCACCGAACTCAACGCCACCTATGTCCAGAAATTCGGCTTTCCCTTCATCGTCGCGGTGAAGGGACTGAACAAGGACGATATTCTTGCGGCTTTCGAAAAACGTATCGGCAACAGCCGCGACGAGGAACTTGCGACCGCCTGCGCTGAGGTCGAAAAGATTGCGCTTTTGCGACTGACATCCATGCTTCCGGAGAAGTGAATGACCGACAATTCCAATGCCAGCCTGCCGTCCTTCGCGAACGGCGCGATCAACCTTGCGTCTGCGCGCCTCGGCGCCAGGGGCCTCTATGCGACGGACGAGTTCTTTGCGCCGCTCGAGCGCATGCTGCAGGATGTGCCGGCGAGCTTCGATGCGGATCTTTACGACGACAACGGCAAGTACATGGACGGCTGGGAAAGCCGCCGCAAGCGCGTGCCCGGCCATGACTGGGCGATCGTCAAGCTTGCCATGCCCGGCCGCATCTTCGGCTTCGACGTCGATACCAGCTATTTTACCGGCAACTATCCGCCGCATTGCTCGATCGACGCCGTTTTCGTCGACGACGGCGATCCGACCGACGCAACGGTGTGGACCGAAATCCTCGCGAAGTCGCCTCTGGGGCCAAGCGCACATCACTTCTTCGAGAATGCCGGCAAGGAGAAGATCTGGACGCATCTGCGCCTGCATATCTATCCCGATGGCGGCGTCGCGCGCCTGCGCGTCTACGGTTCGGCCTATTTCGACTGGTCGAAGGTCGGTGCGAGCGAGGAGGTTGACCTCGGCTATATCTTCAATGGCGCGAAGTCGCTTGCCTGGTCGGACGCCCATTACGGCCACCCGGACAAGATGCTCGGCCCCGGTCGCGGCATCAATATGGGCGACGGCTGGGAAACCAAGCGCCGCCGCGGCCCGGGTCACGACTGGGCTGTGATCCGCCTTGGCCACCCCGGCACAATCAAGCGCGTCATAGTCGATACCGCCTTCTTCAAGGGCAATTTCCCGGACACCTGCGAGCTTCTCGGCGCCTATCTGCCCGATCTTGGCGATACTCTGAGCGAAGTGGATACAGCGGCTTCGGAAAACTGGAAGCCGATCCTGACACGCACCAAGCTGCAGATGGACCACATCCACGAATATGGCGCGGATGCCATCGCCGATATCGGGCCGGTGACGCATGTCCGCATCGCGATGCATCCAGATGGCGGCATCATGCGGCTGCGGCTCTTCGGGGTGAAGGGGTGAGTTCTTTCTTCTTTATCGCCGCTCCCCTATATTCGAGGCATCAGGAGTGATGCCTCGATGAAGCCTTCGGAAGTGCTGGAAAAGAACAGGCAGGCGATCCGCGACGCCACGACGCGTTTCAAGGCGGCGAACCCGCGCATTTTCGGTTCCGTGGCCCGCGGCGAGGATAGGCCGGACAGCGATCTCGATATTCTCGTCGATGCGCTGCCGGGGACGACGCTTTTCGATCTCGGCGGGTTGCTGGAGGAGTTGCAGGCGCTGATGTCGGGAACGGAAATCCACGTTCTGACGCCAGGCGATATTCCCGAACGTGTCCGCAGCCGGGTCCTGCAGGAAGCCAAGCCTGTATGAGTATCGATCGGCTTCGAACCTATCTCGACGAGATGCAGCAGGTCGCATTCGAAACCATCGATTTTGTCAAGGACATGAGCAAGGATGAATTTCTGAGGGACCTTGTGAGACAGCGCGCAGTCGGAATGAACCTCCTGATGATCGGCGCGGCAACATCGCGAATCATGGAGGAATATCCCGAGTTTGCAGCGGAATTCTCCAACGTGCCCTGGCAAAAGATGCGCGGAATGAGAAGCCGGATCGCTCACGGCTATATGAGCATGAACCTGGACACCGTTTGGGAAACTGCGCAAACAGCCATCCCCGATCTTCTCGATCAACTGCATGGATTGCGTCACTGGCACGCCCAGGGTGAATGACATTTGACAGACCTTCTCGACATCCAGCCTCTCACCAAAACTGCATTCGCGCCGTTCGGCGACGTTATCGAGGCCGATCCGGCAACAATGCGGTACATCAACGGCGGCACGACGGAACGCTTTCATGCGCTGGCTACGGCCGAGGCGGCAGGCGAGGGCGCACGCGTCATCATCAATCTCTTCCGCGGTCAGCCGCGCGCCTTTCCCTATGAGATCGGCATGATGGAGCGGCATCCTTTCGGCAGCCAGAGCTTCTCGCCGCTTTCCGGGCGGCCGTTTCTGGTCGTGGTTTCGGAAGATCAGGACGGAAAGCCCGGCAGGCCGCAGGTGTTCCTCGCACACGGCGACCAGGGCGTGAATTATCGCCGCAACGTCTGGCATCACCCGCTGCTCGTGCTCAACCAACAAAGCGACTTTCTCGTTGTCGACAGGGACGGTCCCGGCGACAATCTGCAAGAGCATTTCTTCGAAACCCCATACACAATCAGCGAGCCAGCTCAATGACCGGACTGACGACCCATGTTCTCGACACCGCCTCCGGTAAGCCGGCTGAAAGACTGAGGATCGACCTTTTTCGCCTGGAGGGCGATATCCGCCATCACATCAAGACGGTCGAGACCAATTCGGACGGCCGTGTCGACGGCGGCGCGATCCTCTCAGGCGCGAATTTCCAGGCAGGAACCTACGAACTGCTCTTCCATGCAGGCGATTATCTGCGCGCGTTAGGCTTGCCCCTGCCGCATCCGGCCTTTCTCGATCTTGTACCGATCCGCTTCGGCATCGCCGACACCGGCGCGCATTATCACGTTCCGCTGCTGATCTCGCCTTACGGCTATTCCACCTATCGCGGGAGCTAGCCATGCGGTTTGCGGCGATCGCCGATATCCACGGCAACCATCTGGCTCTGGAGGCCGTGCTTGCCGATATCCGCGCGCAGGGCATTTCGGATATCGTCGATCTCGGCGATTGCTTCAGTGGCCCTCTGGAAGCAGGAAAGACCGCCGAGCTGCTTCTCTCGCTCGCCCTTCCGACAGTCCGCGGCAACCACGACCGCTATCTGATCGAGCAGAAGCCGGAATCCATGCATGCTTCCGACAAAGCTGCCTATCAGCAGCTTCTGCCGCGTCATCTCGATTGGCTGCGATCTCTGCCGAGCGACCTTATCTACAAAGGTGAAGCCTATCTCTGCCACGCGACGCCTAAGAATGACAATCTCTACTGGCTGGAGTCCGTCGCTCCGGAAGGCCATGTGTTTCTGAAGCCGTTGAAAGAAATCGAGGCGCTCGCAGACGGGATCGATTTGCCGCTGATCCTGTGCGGCCACAGCCATATTTCGCGCCTTGTCCAGCTTCGCGACGGCCGCCTCATCGTCAATCCCGGCAGCGTCGGCGGCCCGGCTTATGACGATGACAAACCCTATCCGCACAAGGTGGAGACTGGCCATCCGATGGCAAGCTACGCCATCCTGGAGAAATCCGCGTCCGGCTGGACACCTTGTTTCCGCAAGGTCGCCTACGATCACATGTCGATGTCGAGACTTGCAAAAGCAAACGGCCGCCCCGACTGGGCGGCCGCGCTGGCAACGGGCTGGATTCGATAGTTGTCTAGTCGTCTTCGTGAATCCCTTTCGGTGCGCCAGGTTTCACCCAGATTGTCAAGCAGAGACGAAACGGCATTGTCGCCATCGAAGCCTGCTTCCTTCATGAGCCTGTCCAAGATGGGTTTGTTGGCCTGATAGGATAGCAGTTGCGCTGCGAGGCCTTCGCCCATGCCGACACGTTCGGCGATCTCTACGGCCTTGGCGGTACCCACCTTTTCCTCCGCGGCAATCGCAAGTGCACGCGCGGCTTTTGTTGGCAACAGCGATTGCGCGGCTTTATCTTGCATTGCGCGATGACTTGAAATGGGACGGTTCCTCAGCTTGCGAGCGCTACTGCCGTCCGACGATGATAGAGGAGTTGACGTCGTTGATGTCGCGTTTGCCGCAGAGCGCCATGGTGATGTCCATCTCCTTGCGGAGGATCCCGAGCGCCAGTGTCACGCCCTCTTTTCCCATGGCGCCGAGGCCGTAGAGGAAGGGACGGCCGATATAAGTGCCCTTGGCGCCGAGCGCCACGGCCTTCAGCACGTCCTGGCCGGAGCGGATGCCGCCGTCGAGATGGATTTCGATCTTATGTCCGACGGCATCGACGATCTGCGGGAGCATGCTGATCGAGGAAGGGGCGCCGTCGAGCTGACGGCCGCCATGGTTGGAGACGACGATTGCGTCGGCTCCCGTCTCGGCTGCGGCCTTCGCGTCCTCGACATCGAGAATGCCCTTGATGATCAACGGGCCGCCCCACTTTTCCTTGATCCACGCGACGTCGGCCCAGGAGAGCTGCGGATCGAACTGCTCGGCCGTCCAGGAAGACAGCGAGGAGAGGTCGGAGACATTCTTGGCGTGGCCGACGATGTTGCCGAAGGTGCGGTGCTTCGTCTTCAGCATGTCGAGGCACCAGAAGGGGCGCGTCGCCATCTGCCAGATATGCTTCGGCGTGAATTTCGGCGGGGCGGAGAGGCCGTTGCGCAGGTCTTTATGCCGCTGGCCGAGGATCTGCAGGTCAGCCGTCAGCACCAGCGCAGAGCACCTGGCCGCCTTGGCGCGATTGATGAGATCCATGACGAAGTCCTTGTCCTTCATCACATAGAGCTGGAACCAGAACGGCCGCGTCGTCACCGAGGCGACATCCTCGATCGAGCAGATGCTCATGGTCGAGAGCGTGAAGGGAACGCCGAATTCCTCGGCCGCCCGTGCAGCCAGCATCTCGCCGTCGGCATGCTGCATGCCCGTCAAGCCGGTTGGCGCGAGCGCCACCGGCATCGAGACTTTCTGGCCGATCATCGTCGTTTCCAGCGTGCGGTTCGTCATGTCGACGAGTACACGCTGGCGCAGTTTGATCTTGGCATAATCGTTCTCATTCGCCTGATAGGTCGACTCCGTCCAGGCACCGGAATCCGCATAGTCGAAGAACATTTTCGGCACGCGGCGCTGGGCGAGTTGCTTGAGGTCAGCGATGGTGAGAGGAGTGGCCATGGACGAGACTTTCGCATCTGGATAGTGCCGTGGCCCTTAACATGATTTCCAAGCCGGTGGGTATCTCTTTCGTCGCCTATGGAACAAGAATGAAACTACCCGCGGCACGTCCTTCTTCGAGGAGGTGCTGCGCCTTGGCGGCGTCGGTCAAAGCGTATTCTCCGGCAATCGTTGCGGTGATGCCGGAACGCAGAATCTCGACCACGGCTTTGGCCGCCCCTGCGTAGTTATCGAGGTCGGCGACATAGGCGATGATGCTCGGATGGGCGAGAGATTTTCCGGGGCGCAGCTCCTCGACAGCGACAGGCGGTATCGGGCCGCCGGCCTGGCCGATCGTTGCGGCGACGCCGAATGGCCGCAGGCATTGGATGGTCTTGGATAGCATGCTGCCGCCGATGCCGTCATAGGCGGCATCAACGCCGCGGCCGCCAGTCAGCCGTTTCACTTCGCCGACGACATCCGCGTCGCGCCCGACGATCAGGTGGTCGGCGCCATGATTGCGGGCGAGCACTGCCTTTTGCGCTGAACTGACGGTCCCGATAACTGTTGCTCCGAGATCCTTTGCCCACTGAACCAGAATGGCGCCGAGCCCGCCGGCTGCCGCATGCACGAGGACGACCGTGCCGGGGGAGACCTTGTAGGTCTGCGTCAGCAGCATGTAGGCAGTCATGCCCTTCAGCATCGAGCTTGCGGCGAGGCGTGATGGAATTTCGTCCGGAAGTCGTATGGCGCGCGCGGCGGGGAGCAGGCGCGTTGCCGCATAGGCGCCGACTACGCCGGCATAGGCAACACGGTCACCCGGCTTCACCTCGACGGCGCCGGTACCAACAGCCTCTACGATGCCCGCGCCCTCGACGCCCAGGACTGCCGGATAGGCTGGCAAGGGATAGATGCCCTTCCGATGGTAGATGTCGACGAAATTCATGCCGATTGCTTCATGCCGTATGCGGATCTCATTGGGGCCAGGCTGCTGCGGTGTGTGCTCCAGCACCTGCAATTGCTCGATACCGCCCGGCGCCTGAACTGTAACGATCTTGTCCATGACTCTGCTCCGATTTGCTGTCGCAGCAATCATGGCCGATGGCCTGTTGGTCGGAAATTCCCTATTGTCTGCCAATTGATGGGAAAAAATGATCAATGTTCGATTGGGAAAATCTTCGCTATTTCGCGGCCTTGGCGCAGACTGGCACTTTGCTCGGCGCTGCCCGCTCGCTCGGCGTGGAGCATGCGACGGTCGCTCGCCGCGTCGCCGGCCTGGTGGCGCAGATGGGCGTGAAGCTCTTCGACCGGCGAGGGCGGTGGCAAGTGTTGCGGGGTGTGG
>NZ_JABEPH010000182.1:0-11870 GCF_013004495.1 Rhizobium sp. SEMIA 4085 | reverse complement strand
CGGCCAGCGATGCTGCCGTTTGCTGGTAGTAGAACGTGCTGCGGGCCAGGCCTGCCAATTGCAGCAGACCGGCAAACGAATGGAGCGGCCTTAACGCGTGAACGGCTTGCGCTTTTTGAGCCGCTGTTGTTCCTGCGTTAAGGCCTCCAGTTTTTTTAGGAAAGCGTTCTCCATGCGCAGATAGGCCAGTTCCGAAAGCAACTCCTCGCGGCTCTTCGTGTCATCGCTCGCCAAGGCTTGCGGTTCATCGGTGGTAGGCGGTTTGGGCATCAATCGGGGCCTTCCTCTGCACCGCGGGGCCAACGCCTCTATCCCGCCGCGCTCGTAACACGTCTCCCAATCGACAAGGCTACTCTTGTTGCGGATGTTGAAAATCGCAGCCGTCTGCCGATAGGAAAGCCCATCGTCCCACATCCGCTGCAATACCGAAAGCTTGAAAGACGCGTCAAAGGAGCTGTATTTCTTTACCAACCCAGACACGCCATGCGCCGCATGAGCCGCAGCCCATTTGCGCACCGTCGAATGATCAACGTCAAACCGAGCCGCTACTGCGCGTGCCCCTTCCGTGCCGCTCTCATAAGCGGCGATGACGGACTGCTTGAACGCTAAGCTGTACTTGGACATGCAAAACCCCCGAAGGTAGGTGTCCAACTTTCGGGGGTCAGTTCAGAAGCGGGGCTTAAGCTTTTATCTGACGCTTTTCGCGTCACAGATAGAAGTAGCTATTCCATATCGTGACAGCGTCGTCCAAATGAATTGTATAGTCGGTACTCGCGTCACCGTTCACGTCGCCATAGATGTAAGTGTCCGAGGCAGTCTTAACGAAGCGGAGTTCACCAGCTTTCCCTGAAAACGCGGCCGTTCCGATGAAACTGAACGCCTGGTCACCGGCGATCGACTGATTTGCGTCGATCTTCGACATATCTATTCGGTCTGACTGCGTGGCGGTGAAATCAAGAATAGAATCTCCTGAATGGTCGCCCCATGCTTTGAAGATGAAGCGGTCAGCTCCTGAACCGCCAACGAGTTGATCGGCCCCGCTGCCGCCATGGAGCCAGTCGTTGCCCCCCGAAGCCGAGAGGTAATCATTACCAGCGTCGCCGCTCAGATAGTTCGTCGCGGCGTTGCCATAGAGGCGGTCAGCATGGCTGGAACCGGCAAGGCTTTCTATGGATATGTAGATATCGCCATAGGCGTTCTGCGTGTTGCCACCCGGATTGCCGAGGCTCGCGACAACACCGCTTGAAGCTCCGGCATATGATGCAGTGTCACTACCCACGCCACCATCGATCCGATCCTTGCCAGCGCCTCCGTTGATCGTGTCGTTGCCGTCGTCGCCCACGAGAGTGTCGTTTCCCGCGTTGCCGTACAGCGTGTCATTACCCGCAAAGCCACGCAGATAGTCGAAAATACCTCCGCCCCTGAGCACGTCATTGCCCGCGAGCGCCCTTCCGATCACGGCAATGTCGTCGCTCGTCGTGTATGTCTCCGCCGCATCGACGATGCTCGTGACGGCAATACTTACACCGTCGACGTACGAGACTCGATTGCCGTTATCGAAGAGAGCATAGCTCCTTACGGTTCCACCGGTTGGGACACCATCGGAGTCGTAACTGAACCCGCGTCCCCGAAATTCCTCAACGGTCCCGTCGCTGAAATGTGCGGCAAAGATCGTCGAGCCGTAGGTGTAGGAATCAGCATATGGCAACCATCCAAAATCGATGCCGCGCATATCCAAGCCATAGTCGGCATTAACAGTGAGTGTCGCCATCATCGCCCCTCAGAAAAACCCCGATGCCACACAGGCTTATGAATTTTTTGTTGCAAGTGCAACCACGAATTTCAAAAACGTTTGAACACACAAAACTCTGTAAGAGAGCTATCAACGGAAGCGTGCGCTCGGTGCACTAGTGCATTTTCAGTTGCAAGCAACATAAACCAGCTCCGCGCTTCCGCCCCTCCTTCCTCGCACCCGGGCCGCCTTCGCCAACGACACCGCCGTTGCAGTAAACTGCGACAGCGCAGTTCCAGCGCAACGCTGACTACTTGTTGCCGGATGGCGCGAACCCTGTGCTGCTGAAAAGATAAACGGGACAAGGAGAAGTCATCATACGTTGAGCATATTTTGAAGGCCGAAAGCTCTGGATGCAACTTTGTCAACACGGCTTAACCAGCCATGGTCGTGTTCACACAAAGTAAAAGTCGTCACTGGTGAGGCTGCTCAGGCTGACGTCCTTCAGCGTGACGATGTTATCGATATTGTATGCAATGACGGTATCAGTCCCGACTTGACTAGCCGACGAAAACATCGAGGAAAAGTCGTCGAAGATATCCGTCGCGAAACTTATAAGGTCGTCCGACGCTGCAACGAAGTCTTCAAGGATATCCTTCCCGAAATTCGCGAGGAAGACGAACGTATCGTCACCGGCTCCCCCGAGCAGCGTGTCATTTCCGCTTCCGCCGTTGATCTGGTCATCCCCTGAACTTCCGTTGATACGGTTAGACAAGGCATTGCCATAAAGATAATCTTCGAACAGCGAGCCGCTCAGGTTTTCGATCTGGGAATAGGTATCGCTAGCCGCATCGCCCGTGTTGATTGCGCTGTTTGCCAAGCTGGCCTTCACGCCGACTGTAGCAGTCCCGTAAGACGCTGTATCGGATCCGCTTCCTCCAATGAGCTGGTCGGCACCGGCGCCACCGATCAACAGGTCGTTGCCTGCACTGCCATTCAAACGGTTGGAGCTTGCGTTTCCGTAAAGGGTATCCCCCTGGCTCGAACCCGTAAGGTCTTCAATTTCGAAGTAGGTGTCTCCGGCAGCATCCCCGGTGTTCACCGAGCTGTTCAACAAATTGACTTTAACCCCTGTAGTCGCCGTAGAATAGGAAGCGGTGTCGATGCCGCTGCTACCGACAAGTTGATCGGCGCTCGCGCCACCGATCAACAAGTCATTGCCTGCACTGCCGTTCAGTCGGTTCGCGGCTACATCGCCGTACAGTGTGTCGGCAAAGAGCGAACCACTCAGATTTTCAATCGATGAGTAAGTGTCTTCAGCCGCATCGCCCGTGTTAATGCTGCTGTTCGTGAGGCTTGCCGTAACGCCGACGGTGGCGGTTCCGTATGAGGCGATGTCAGCTCCGCTTCCGCCGACAATCTGGTCGGCACCGGCGCCACCAATCAACAAATCATTGCCTGCACTGCCGTTCAGTCGGTTGGCTCCTGCATTGCCGTACAGGGTGTCCGAGAAAGTCGAACCGGTCACGTTTTCGATCGAGAAATAGGTGTCACGGGCAGCGTCGCCTTTGTTCACCGCGCTATTTGCCAGGTTAGCAACCACGCCAGCAGAAGCGGTTTCATGCGAGGAGGTGTCCGCACCTGTGCCTCCTGTAAGTGTATCGCCTCCAACGCCGCCGATCAGCAAGTCGTTTCCTGCGCCACCGTCGAGCAAATCATTCCCGCCATTGCCCAAAAGTGTATTGGTCATCTCGTTGCCAACAATCGTATCATTGCCGGAGCCTGCCTGAACATTCTCGATCAACGACGCAAGGTTGTTGTGATAAAGAAGCGCGTTGAAAATGTTACCGCGAGCATAGCCGTTATTCGGGCCACCGTTCAGATCAGCCAACTGGCCTTGGGAAAGAACCGAATGGCCGCCTGGTCGCAGGTCGATTGTGAGGCGCGTGGTATACGAGCTCAGATCATAGGTGTCGACACCGCCGCCGTCCCAGATTGTTGCGAATATCCTGTTGTCATCGGGCGTAATAGCCGCAACCCCGTTGACATAGGTGACGCCTTCATTCGGCCTCCATTTATAGACGGTATTGCCACTGTTTGTCGTATAGTCCGCGCCATACATTTCCTGTAGGGCGGCAATGTCGAGCATCATGAACGTCTGCGGCGCGCCATTCTGCTCATAGTTGTAACCACTCGTGTCGTCTCCGATATACGTGCGGTACGTCATGATCGTGTATTCGATGGAATCGTAGTTGCTTGGCACGACCGCGGGATTGGTATCCGGTTCGTGACCATGTTTCAGCCCGAGAGCATGACCCAGTTCATGCGCCAATGTATGTCCCGCATAGTTGCCGAACTCCGGAAACCGATAATCATTTTCTGTGCCTGCATATTCCGTCCCGAACCAGACATCGCCGCCCCAGCTATCCGTGCTTGGAGTATAGGCCCAAGCTGTCACGAGACTGGGGTGCGACGACTGGGCGAATCGCAGCGAGGCAGTGTCCACGTTGCCGACCACAAAGTTGGCATTAGTAAACCCCTCTACAGAGAAACCGTCATTCGCAGTGTTTCCATAGGATTGTTCTATAAGAAACAGAGCACCAGACTGTTGCTGCGAGGAGATTGAAGAGAAACTGTATTCTTTCTCGCCATTATACGAGTACGATGTCGAGCTGGTGGGAAACGCATAGGTTATTGTTCCGTCCCACGCATAGCCGCTGATAAGCCCGTCAATTCTCTGATCTCCCGCCAAGCTTACGCTCTTTGTCGAAGTAACAACGCCCGTCATAGAATCCCGCCTGCTTATTCCACTCTACCGTGCGTTATGTCGATTCACCTGTCTATTCGCAAGAGCAAAAAATCGCGATGGCAACAGGTCACTTCACGATTAAAGGGAAAGAAAACTATAAACTCGTTAATAGTCTGAGAGCCGTTCAAATTTAGGAGGGCTTAGCCGACGACGAACGTGACCAATCCTACCTCGTTGAGCGAATCAATGCCCGGCTCTACGACCGCGCCACTGCACGGTTCATCTCATAAGACGATTGGGATTCCATCGGTGTCGACACCACAATTCCCACAGTGACCCGGTTAACAAATCCGATCGGAACAGACATGCCGAATCTCGATTCCGGCAAATACGGCGGCGAGAGGACAGGTGGCAAGGCCACCTGGGTGGATTGCCATGACGACACGGCTCCTCGAGCATTTAGATCAACTTCAGCTTCGTGGCCAGAGCTGTTGCCTGTGGCAGTGTGCCCGCGTCCAGGGCTTTACGAGCTTTATTCAAATGAGAGTTCACATTGCTGTAGGTCATATTCTCGATGGTAGCCATCGCTCTCATGGACTTGCCCTCGGCCGACCATTTCAAGAGTTGGACTTGTTTCAGCGTCATTCGAACACTCGATTCTGCGGTCGGATTAAACTCCGCTTGCTCAATCCTTGCATGAAGTTGTGCGACAGCCATTGCGGCGGCCACCGGATCTATCTCTCGAGCCAGGGAAATGGACGGTTTATGCGAAGCAACTGTCAACATTGACACGCGCCCGAATGCCGTTGCAACAGGAATGGTAATGCCAGATCGGATTCCGAAGTCGGCGGCATCCGTATAAAATCGCCGGATCGGCTTTGACGCACGCCTTGTTGAGTTTTCGGAGGACCAGACAAAAGTCCTCATCGTGGATTTGGCGATTGCGACGATAGGATCGACCTTGTCCAACTTGTTCGTGAAATATCGCTCCTGCCAGTCGGCAGGATAGTTAGAAAAAGCAGACGTTCCGACCGGCTGAACGTTGAGGTAGGCGTAATAGTCGAAACCGAAGTCCCGTGTGAGGTCGGCCAGCGCTTCCTTCAACATCTCTCTGCTGCGCGCTAAAGCCGAAATATCAATTAACTTTTGAAGCCAGATCTTCACCTTCTGAACTCCCTGTATCATCCGCCAACAGACGTCCGCGTTGTCGACGGAAGTTGAAGTAGTGGAAACTGTTGGTCGCTCTCGATCAAAATGTCTTGACGATTACCGGATCGGCAAAGACACCCTTGTCTGATCGACTCCACCTGTTTCGACTTCCGCGAGCAGCCCGATATCCTTTGCCTTTTTTTGCATTCTCGGCAACCATAGATTTCAACGGGCTACGTCGAGCCATTGGTAGCGTGTTCATATTGACCCGCTACCTCGGGGTGCTGATGCAAGCGATCGGGCTATCTCGACTATCTCGTCGCGGTTCGCCGTTGGATCTTCCTTGTTCCAGGCGAGTCCCAAGCCGATTGTGAAGCTCATGTCCTGCACCTCACGAAGCAGAAACGATCGATTGGGTAGATCCTTCGTCCATTCCGGAACGAAGCCTACACCGATGCCTGCAGAAACCAGCGAAACTAGCGAGAGCGTGTCGTCGCAGCTGCAGGCAACGTTATCGAGAAGGCCGTGCTTCCTGAACTGATCGACAAAGAACTTTTCCGTGTAAGACAGATTGGAACGGGAGAAGGAGATTATCCTCTCCTGTTTCAGATCGCCCATTGTGACCTTCTCTGCTTCTGCCAGCGCGCTGCCCGCCGGTACGGCCAGGAAATACCGTTCATTGGCGATGCTCTGCCAGCGCAGCGACCCGATGTTTTCAACCGGCCTGATGAAACCCAGGTGCACACGACCTTTTTCGATGTCGCGAACAATCGCATCGGTGGAGCCGCTGCTGATATGGATCTGGATATCGGGAAATCGCTTGCCGAGCCTGGTTAGAAACTGTGGAAGGACACCGAACGTTGCGGGATAGATTGTGCCGATCGTGATCCTGTCGACATCCTTGCCGGCAACGGCTTTGACGACAGAGGAGCTGTTTTCGACCTCTTGCAGGATACGGATGGACCGCTCGTAGAAGACTTCGCCGGCTTTCGACAGCTGAACTCGGCGAGTTGAGCGTATGAGGAGCTGAACTCCGATCTCCTTTTCGAGCGTCTGGATTTGAAGGCTGAGGGCTGGTTGCGCCATGGACAACATTGCTGCCGCCCGGCCGAAGTGCAATTCCTCAGCTAACGTTGCGAAACATCTGATCTGACGCAGTTCCATTCGCCATCCTCATCTGCGCGTGCCTCCGGGTACCGGTCGTAATTCGGTTGCGCACGCCCTAGATCATCGATTAATGGCGCCTGAAGATCAATCCGCTGTTTTTTAATAACGCATTTCCTATAATTTCCAGTAGTAGACGGCGAATCGTCTTTGGCCTATCGATGAACCCATGCGATCGTCCTTGGAACATCTGCCGGAAGAAAAGCAGCGCGAGCTTGCCCGCGTCGTTGCGATCATCCATGAAGAGTTCGCCGACGCGCTATCAGGCACGTCTGCCACCTTCAAGAAGCGCGGTCGGATCTTAAAAATCATTTTGTTTGGTTCGTATAGCCGCGGCACCTGGGTCGACGAGTCGCACACGATGAAGGGCTACCGCTCCGACTATGACATCCTGGTGATCGTCAATTCCAAGCAGCTGACTGAACCGCAATATTGGGACAAGGCGACAGACCGACTGCTGTGGGACAAGGACGTGAAAACGCCGGTCGGGCTGATCGTTCATGGCGCCAGGGAGGTGAACAACTTCCTGGCCGACGGCCAGTATTTCTTCGTCGACATTCTGCGCGAAGGCATCGTGCTCTACGAGCTCGACGACCGGCCGCTGGCCGAACCAAGAAAACTCTCGGTCGTCGATGCACTGAGGGTGGCCAGGGAGCATTTCGAGGACCGCCTGCCTCAGGCTGAGACGTTTGCTAAAGGCGCCTTGTTTTTTGTCAGTCTAGGAAGGCATAAGGAAGCAGCCTTTTTGCTCCACCAGGCTGTCGAAACTGCCTATTCCTGTTTGCTTCTGACGCTGACGAATTACAGCCCTCCCTCGCACAATCTGAAACTCCTGCGGGGGCTGGCGGAAGACCAGGATCGCCGGTTGATCGACGCTTGGCCACGTGATCAGCACCGCTATGCCGCCTGGTACAACATACTCAACGAAGCCTATGTGAAGGCGCGCTACTCGAAGCACTTCGAGATCACCGAAGAGGCGCTAGGCTGGCTACTTGAGCGAACGGAGCATCTCCATCAAACTATCGCGGCCATTTGCAGCGAGCATTTGGCTGAATTGGAGCGCGCAACTGTTGGCAGCTGACCGCTACGCCAATGGCGCCGCTACCACAAGCAAGTAACCGGCATAATTTTTACTTCACCTTAGGCGGGAAATGATTTAAGATTCAACTTAATCGACATGCGGGATGCATGTGCTTCCGGACGATGCGATTCGACTTCGCTGTGAGAACCGTCCGGCCACATTTTCCTTGCGCCGGGCTCTCACAGGAGAGTCTCATGTCGAAGCTATTGGAACATAACCCAGACCCGTCAAACGGGGCGGATATGCAGCATGACGTCGCGGTCGCGGCGGCCGTAGAACTTGCTATGGAATTCTACGGCTGCGATGCGGTAACCGCCGCGGCGAAGCGCGCCATCGAGGCAAGGCACCTCGAGCGCGAAAGCCACTTCCGGTTCTGGGTGAATGTCTTCAAATCCCTAAAATCCAACCCACACCTGGTCGCGGAAATCTGCCGCTCGGACTGACGATGCGGCTGCATAGCCGCTTGACGTCGCCGCGCCGTCGAGGACGCCGAGCGCCGTTTCAGCGCGCGCTTCGACGGCCCGACGTACACGGTTCCATCCGCGTTGCTCCGCACCCCCGCGGCGAAAGTAACGCCATTGATATGGATTTCATATCAATGGCCACGAAACAATATTGGAAATTTCCCAATCGCCCGGCGCAATGTCGCCGGATCGAGAACTATCAAAGGGAACAGCCATGAAATTTTCAACTCTCACCGCGACCGCGCTCCTCTCAATGGCGTTGGCTACATCCGGCAGCGCCGAAACGCTCGTCGTCAACAGTTACGGCGGCCCCTACGAAAAGATCATCCGCGAACGGATCATTGAACCCTTCGAGGTAAAGTTCGGCATAGACGTGCTTTACGATGCGGTCGGCTCGGCGTCGCAAGATTACGCGAAGATCAAGGCCACCGGCGCACGGCCCGGCTTCGACGTCGTCGTCATGACCGCCTCGCAATCTCTCGATGGATGCAAGGAAGGCCTCCTGGAGAAACTTACGCCGGAGACAGTTCCCAATCTTGCACGCCTATCGCCAGCGATTGCAGCCGTCGCCGGGCCCTGCGGCGCCGTTCACGAGGTGCAGTACCTCTCGCTGCTCTACCGCAAGGACAAGCTGCCAGAAGCGCCGGATTCCTGGTCCGCGCTTCTCGACGAGAACCTCAAAGGAAAGATCATCCTGCCAACCTTCCAGAACATCATGGCCGCCTACCTGATGGAGGTCCTCTCGGTCGCCAATGGTGGCGACCTGCTCGACAACGTCGAACCCGGCTTTGCCGCCATGGCAAAACTTGCCAAACAATCGATCGGTTTTGAACAGTCCTCCTCGGTCATGGAAACCTACATCAAGGACGGCCAGGTCTGGGCCATGCCTTTCTGGAATGGGCGGGCCCAGCTTCTGGCCGATAGCGGACTGCCCGTCGACTACGTTCTACCGAAGGAAGGGTCGATTCCCCTTGTCGCCACTCTGAACATCCCCAAGGACGCCGAGAACCGGCAGGCGGCACTTAGGTTCGTGAATTTCTTTCTCGAAAAGACGAGCCAGGAGGCGTGGGTTACGGGGTACAAGGTCGGAAGCGCAAGGACGGATATCGACGTTCCCGCCGACATCCGCGCCAAGCAAATCACCACTGAGGCCGATCTGAAGGCGCTCCTTTTGCCCGATCTCGGCGCGGTCGCCACGCGCTTGTCAGCGTGGGGCAAACGCTGGGAACGCGACGTCGTCGCAGCTGAGTGAGGTGGGTCATGGCGACGATTGCTTTCTCCACTCCGCAAAGGCCTACACGCATCGCCTTTCCCTTCAAGGTGTTTCTGCCGTTATCACTGCCGTCGATCGTGTTGCTCCTGTTCTTCGCAGCCCCAATGGGTCTGATGCTCGGCCTCAGCTTTCAGGACCAGGAGACCGGCACCTTCACGTTGGCGAGCTATGGCCGCTTCTTTGGCGACGCGCTTGTGCTTGCGGGCCTCGGACGCACCGTCGTGATGTCGGGATTGGTCGCCATTTCCGTGACGATCCTGGCCTATCCCCTCGCCTATTATCTCGCACGCTCGACATCACGCTGGCGAACGCTTGTCTTTGCTCTTGCCATCGCCCCTGAGCTGGCAGGCGTGGTGCTTCGGACCTATGGCTGGCTTGTCATTCTCGAAGATCGGGGCTTTATCAATTCAGCATTGATTTGGACGGGCGTGATTTCCGAGCCCTTGCCTCTGTCGAAAAACCTGTTCGGTGTCGTGGTGGGGCTGACGCATGTGATCCTGCCATTTGGCGTCCTTTCCCTGCTCACAAGCCTCCAGGGCATCAACCCAAATCTGGAAAAATCGGCTCAGATTCTTGGCGCCTCACGACTTGCAGTGATCCGCCACATCGTCCTGCCGCTCTCTGTGCCGGGAATCGTAAGCTCCCTCCTGATCGCCTTTACGATGGCGGCAAGCGCCTACGCCACCCCGGCCCTCCTCGGCGGTGCTGCCTTCAAGGTTATGGCAACAATGGTCTACGAGCAGGTGCTCTTCTACATCGACTGGTCC
The DNA here is from genome assembly GCF_013004495.1 of Rhizobium sp. SEMIA 4085. Classification (NCBI taxonomy): domain Bacteria; kingdom Pseudomonadati; phylum Pseudomonadota; class Alphaproteobacteria; order Hyphomicrobiales; family Rhizobiaceae; genus Rhizobium; species Rhizobium sp. SEMIA 4085. Next base: position 1,491 of record NZ_JABEPH010000182.1, on the reverse strand, counting down.
TTTGCGGCGGTCATGGCCAACGTCCTTCTCGCCATGATGCTGATCTCGGCTTTTGTCGGATCGAGGCTCGAATCCCGCCTTCAACAGAAACTTCACCTGTAGTCTCGGGAGGCTTCAATGAGCCGATTGCTCACTATTCTGTTCAGGGCATCGCTGATTGCAATTCTTGCATTCATCACCTTGCCGCTCTTGGTCGTTGTTGCAGCGTCCTTCAGCCCCACGTCGGCCGTCACCTTCTGGCCGGGCGATTGGACATTTCAGTGGTATCCGGCGCTTCTGGAAAGTCGTTGGCTTGATCCCTTTCTGCTTAGTGCAGAGCTCGCGATCATCGTCAGTCTCGCAAGCGGTCTGCTTGGCGTCCTTGCAGCCTACAGCGTCGCTTATCAGAAATGTCCGGGCCATGCTGCCATCATGTCGTTCCTGTTGTCGCCGATGGCTGTGCCACAGATCGTCAAGGGTGTTGCGATTGTTCTCTTCCTTTCGTCGGCTGGCCTTTACAAGCTGCTCGGGACACCGGGGCTCGTCATGGCCCACATCGTCCTCACCATGCCATATGTCATGCGCATGGCGGCGACCGCGATGTTCAATTTCGACAAGCGGCTAGATCGGGCCGCCTGTATTCTTGGCGCGGGTCCGCTCCAACGGATCAGATATGTGCTTCTGCCGCTGATCCGCTCCGGCCTGTTCTCAGGCATGACCTTCGCCTTCATCATTTCGTTCAATAATATACCGTTGTCTGTCTTTCTCGTGCGGCCCGGCCAGACGACGCTCCCGATCGCCGTCATCAATCATCTCGAATACAGCCTGGACCCAGTGCTTGCGGCCGTGAACGTCGCATCGCTCCTCTTCGTCCTCGGCACGATCATCCTTTTCGAAAAGATCGGCGGGTTCTCCGCGCATTTCCATGGGGGTAGCAAATGAGCAACAACGACATCGAGCTTCTTTCTGTCAGCAAGCAATTCGGCTCCAACTGCATCGTCGACGACATCAACCTTGCCGTTCCAAAAGGCAAGTTTGTAAGCATCCTCGGTCCCTCCGGATGCGGAAAGACGACGACGTTGAACATGATCGCCGGATTCGAAAAACCTTCGAGCGGAGAGATCCGCATACGGGGTCGCAACCAGGCAGGAGTCCGGCCGGAGGCTCGCAAGATTGGGCTCGTCTTCCAGAACTACGCGCTTTTCCCGCACATGACGGTCGCGCAAAATGTCGGTTTTGGCCTCAAAATGCAGGGCAAATCACGTGAAGACATCTCCGAGGGAGTCGCGCGCGCCTTGAAAAGCGTTCATCTCGAGGGCTTCGAAAAGCGCTATCCCAAAGAGCTGTCGGGCGGTCAGCAGCAGAGAGTGGCGGTCGCCCGTGCCATTGCGCCCTCTCCCCCCGCGCTGCGGCTGTGAGAACCACTGTCCTACCCCCCAGTGGAACCTTGGCCAGTCCGGTGGAGCGTGGTGTATGCAAGTGACCACGTACCCGGCCAGGACCGCGGGCTGG
>NZ_JABEPH010000181.1:0-12041 GCF_013004495.1 Rhizobium sp. SEMIA 4085 | reverse complement strand
CCTCAGGCTTGGCGAGCCGCAGATTGCCTTCGAGCGTATCCTGAAAGAGTTCGGTCTTTTGTGTCAGAAGCGTCGCATCGACGCATGCAGCAGTCCCAACGCGCGGCTCAATTTCATCTGCGAGCAGCGACAGCAGTGTCGATTTTCCGGCACCGCTCGGGCCGATGACGGCCAATGCTTCACCCAGCCTCAGTTCAAGGCTGATGGCATGGAGCGCATCTGCGGCGCAGCCGTCATGTCTGACGCTGACCTCCTGCAGACCAAGAGCGATACCGGCTTCAGGGGCACTTCTTATTTGTCGCAACGTCTCTTCAGTCAGGCGCGGACCGATCCGCTTGGCTGCGACTAGGACACGGCCGAATTCCAGGGCACCGCGCCGCAGGGCCGTGAAGGGTTCGACGGCTGCAAAGGCGATCAGCAGCCCCAATGCGGCAACCGGTGCAGGGATCGCCTTTACTTCGGCAAGCGCGGCTACCGCAAGAAGCGAGCCGGCGAGCAAGATCGCCGTGCCGAGGCCGAAGGACAGGGGGACGCCCGTTTCGATCCGATTTAGATGACGATCGGCCCTGGCGGTATAGCGATCGGCTGCGAGAACGGACGCGCATTGCGCTTTTATGCGCGATGCCATCATGAGGTCTGTCTGGCCGGCGGTCAGGTCGATGGCGCGCGAGCGAAGCGCCTCGATGCCGTAAGCGCGGCGCCGCGCAGGCTTGCTGGCAAGGCCGCCTGCGACGATCGGAACCCAGATGCCGGAGCCAAGCAAAACCGCGCCGACCGTGAGCCCGAAGGCGGGGTGCATGATGCCCAGCGTGACGACCGCGACAACCGCGGCACCGATCGCGGCACCTATGGGAACGAGAATTCTAAGGTAGAGCGAATCCAGCGCATCGATATCAGCCGTCAGGCGAAATAGCGCTTTTGAGGGCCGGCGGAGAAGATTGCGTGCGGCATCAGGTGCCGCCCAGCCACGAAAAAGCGTTTCACGAAGCGCCGCCAATATGCCCAGCGTCGCATCATGCGTCGTCATCCGCTCGCCGTATCGCGCAGCCGTACGGCTGATTGCAAGCAGGCGGATTGCGGCTGCCGGCGCAAAGACGTCGAAGGCGACGGCTGTCGCAGAGAGACCGGCAATCGACGCGGCAGTGATGAACCAGCCCGACAAGCCGAGCAGGGCAAGGCCCGCAATGACCGTGGCGGCAGAAAGCAAGGCACCGGCCAATAAACCACGCGGGTTTTCAGAAAAGAAAAGCTTGAGGATCGGCGCCAGGATCCGGATCAGTTTTCTCATTACTCAGCAGCCTCTTGTAAGAACGGTGCATCGATGACGATCCTGAGGTCCATGCGCGCAGCAAGACGCGCATCAGGCGTGGCAACGATGAGCGTCCGCTCGCTGGCAAGGGCAATCAGGCTTTCCGTGATCTCCGCAGCAGTCACCGCGTCGAGATGCGCCGTCGGTTCGTCCGCCAGGATGATGCGAATGAAAGGATTGGCGGCCGCCCGTGCGATCGCAAGTCGCAACGCTTCGCCGCCGGAAAGTCCGGCACCGCCTTCGCCGAGTGTCCGCTTGCCGTAGGCGGCCGCAACGCCGTCCAGTCTGGCAAGCGCCAAAGCCTCCTGCAGGACGCTGCAATGTCTGTCCAGCAAGACATTGCTCGCCAAGCTTCCGGCAAATATATGCGGCGACTGGCCGATCCAGGCCATGGTGCTGCGCACGCCCGCATCCACGGGCCGGCCATCAATCAGGACTTCACCCGTCTGAGGCGGTGCCAGACCGGCGATCAGCGCAAGCAGCGTGGATTTTCCCGCACCGCTCGCACCTGCAAGCGCGGCATTCTCCCCGCCCGTAATCAGACAGTTGAAGCCGGTAAGCGCGGAAGGCCGCAAGCGATCGTAACGGAAGCTGACATCGTTGAATTCAATGTCGAGCCGATCGCGCGGCGCCGGGCCGGTGCTCTCCGTATCTACGATCTCAATGCCGCCGCGCTCGCAAAGGCTGTCGAGTGCCTTTATCGCCGCTTCTCCGGCGGCACGGTCGTGCCAAACGGCGCAGAGTTCGCGCAAGGGTTCGAAAAAGGCGGGTGCGAGAAGGAGTATGAAAAGGCCTTCGGCCAGGCTGAGCTTGCCCGACCATGTCCCGAAGTGAATTTCGCCAAGGAGGCTGAAGCCCACAAAGACCGCGACCATTGCGACGCTGAGCGCAGCAAAGAGCTCCAGCACGGCCGAGGAGAGAAAGGCGATTTTTAGCACCGCCATGGTGCGTGTCTTGAGGTCTTCCGCATCTGCCCGCAGCCGCGTAGCCGTCAGCCCGACTGCATTAAACGAGCGGATCGTGGCCAGTCCACGGAGCCGGTCGAGAAGGAATGCATTGAGCCTGCCTGTTGCAGCGAGCTGCTTTTCGCTGGCGGCCTGTGCGCGCCAGCCGATGAGTGCCATGAAAAGCGGAATAAATGGCATTGCAATGAAGAGCACGAGCGCGGCAACCCAGGAAGTCGCTAGCACGCAAGCAAGGATAACCAGAGGGGTGACGCTCGCTTTGAAGCGAGCGGGAAAAAAGCGCGCGAAGTAGGGAACGACAAGCTCCGCCTGCTCGCCGAGGATGCTCGCAACCTGCCCGGAAGCAGGACGCGTGCCGTCGATCGGCGATCGCCGGGCAAGCGCTGCAACGGCAACCTGTCTCCTCAAACTCAGTTCGGTCCGCGCGCTGTCGAGGGCAATCTTGCCGCCAACCGCGTCAAGCAACGCCTTTGCAATACCGAATACCAGCACAAAAATGGCGGACCAAAGGACATCACGAGGTCCATCGCCATCTGTAATGCCGCCGACGGCATAAGCGAGCAGACTGGCTTGCGGGATCCATAAGAGAGCGCCAGCGGTTTGAAGCGAAGCGGCATGACGAAGCCCTAAGGGCCTGGCCGAGCGGGCCGGCAAGCCAGTTGCTGGCGCTCCGGCTGCATGCGCTTTTCCCTCGTCGAAGAAAGCACTCCCCATCGCGCTAGCTCTTGTTCGCAGGCCGTCGGCCACGGCCGAGTGAAACCACCCGGTCCTTGGCTTCAAGAAGCTTCGTAACCTTTGCTCCCAAAGAGAGTAGCGTTGCGAGGCGCTCTGTTTCAAGTTGTTTCACGTCCTCATACCAATGCGTCAGCTGCTCGATCAGGCCGTGCATTTCGCTCATCCGCTCCTGGGCGAAGCGTTCGGCTTCGCTCGCCGGCCTTTGCATGAGGATTTCACGCAGAACCGAGAGTGTCGGATCGACCTCGCGCTTCTTGCGCTCTTCAGCAAGCGTGCGCAGGATGAGCCAGACATCGTCAGGCGTAGTGAAGAAATCCCTGCGGTCGTCAGGTCTATGCTTCAAAAGTACAAGGTTCCATGCCTGCAGCTCCCGCAGGCTCATCGAAACATTCGATCTTGAGATGCCGAGCGCGTCGACGATCTCGTCGGCGCAAAGCGACGAGGGCGAAACGTAAAGAAGCGCATAGATCTGGCCGACCGTGCGATTGATGCCCCAACGCGAGCCCATCTCACCAAAATGCAGAACGAAGGATTGAACGAGCGGCGGAAGATTCATTGGCGATTCCGTTTTTCTACGATTTCAGAATTTTCTGAAACTACTATACACCGTTTGTCACTGCTCTCAATCGAGCAAACCACGGCTGCGGCAATTTGGTTGCATGGCCGAGCTCAGCCCCACTGGTCACCATGCCCAGACGGAACGCAGGCTCTTTCTGCTGGCCGCGTGCTGTCACGTGATGAAAAGAGAACGGCCGATCTGGGCGCGACTCATGTCGGATGGCAAAATCTCCAGTCGATCACGAAGCGCTTTCGACATGATGATTGCCGCCATCGCCGAGGCCAACCAATGCCTAGCCATCACGAGCAAGATTGCTACACATTGAGCATATTAGTCCGGCTCAAAAAACGATCGAGAAACATAGAGCGCCGAACGGAAGAGGCGGGCTAGGGCCTGAAAGCCGCGCGCTTGTCGTATCTTGCAACGCGGGAACGGAGGGAATCGCTCTCTGCCTTTGCCCTCTCCGAAATGCTTCCCGCGGGCTTGCGCTGGGAATCGCTGGCGATCGCGCCGCGCTTTTTGAGAACATATTTGCGTATGGCAAGGCCAACGCCCTGCTGCTGCTCGTAGCGAACGAGCGGCAGATGCGCATCGAAGAGGTCATGTGCCGCCTCCCGGTTTCCGGCCTGCTGGAAATTCACGACGTCGACCAGCATGTCCGGGAAGGCGTAACCAGTCATCGCGCCATCGGCGCCGCGCTCCATCTCGAAATCGAGAAACAATCCGCCGTTGCCACAAAGGATCGAAATATCGCGCATTTCGCTCGCCTTTTGCGCTGCCCGCAACCGGGAAATCTTCTCAAGCCCCGGCCAGTCTTCGTGCTTCAGCATCACGCAGGATGGATGATTGTTAACGATCTTCTGGATGACGCCAGGCGTCATCACCACGGTCAGCGTCAGCGGATAGTCCTGGATGACGAAAGGAATATCCTCGCCGATCGCCTCGACCGCCTGGGCATAGTAGCCGATGATTTGATCGTCCGTCCGAAGCGACGGCGGTGGGGCGATCATGACGCCCTGAGCACCAATATCCATGGCGCCACGCGCAAGCGAGCGCATCGCCGCAAAGCCCGGCGCCGAGACGCCGACGATCACCGGGACGCCGGCGCGCTTCACGACCTGCCGGGTGATTGCAAGCGACTCCTGCGGGTCAAGCTTCGGTGCTTCGCCCATGATTCCGAGAATGGTAAGCCCGCTCACGCCGCACCCGAGATAGAAATCGGTGAGCCGGTCGACCGACACCGTGTCCAGCCGTCCGTCCGGATGAAACGGCGTTGCTGCGATGGCATAGACGCCCGTGGCTGTGTGATCGAGCTTCATTGCGCACTCTCCCTTTTGGCCGGAACTTAGGGGTAGTCATCGTTCCGATCAATTGAAATGCGCCGTTTTCGCAGGGATCCGGTGCAAGTGTAAGAGCGCTGTTGCAGGGCTTGCCGCGCGTGTTTAAGACAGTCCAGCAATTTACGACTCTGGATCTTCTTCATGTTCGATATTTTTTGGCGTGGCATTGCAATGGGGATCGGCGCGACGATCCTCATGGACATTTGGGCAATCGTCCTTTTCCAGGCCCTCGGTCAGGCGCCTGCCAACTGGGCGCCTGTCGGACGGTGGTTCTGGCATCTCGGGCGCGGCAAGGTATTCCACGACAGTATCGCCAATGCAGAGCCCTATCGGCACGAGCTGGCACTCGGGTGGATCGGCCATTATGCCCCCGGCATCATCTATGGCCTTGCTCTTGCGGCCATCACGGGGCCATCCTGGCTGGCAGCGCCGACCTTCCTCCCCGCCTGGATCCTTGGTATTGTCACGGTCGGGGCCGGCTGGTTCCTGCTGCAGCCCGGGCTTGGCATCGGCTGGGCCGCGTCGAAGACGCCGAACCCGAACAAGGTGCGCGCGCTCAATCTGATCGCGCATACCGTCTTTGCCATTGGGCTCTACGGCACCGCGCTTTTGATCGCCTAACGGCGCAAGACCGCAAGGAGGCTCAGTGAAGCATATTTACGCGATCGGCATCGGCACCGGGAACCTGGAGCACATGACCATTCAGGCGATCAATGCCATGAATGGTGCCGATTTAGTCTTCATTCCCACAAAAGGTGCACAGAAAGAAGAGCTTGCAGATGTCCGCCGCGCAATCTGTGAGCGGTATCTCAAGCAGGCGGATGGCAAGATCATCGAATTTGCGGTGCCTCTTCGCGAGACGAAGGAGCGCAGCTATGGGCAAAGCGTCGATGAATGGCACGCCGCGATTGCTGCCACCTATCGTCGGCTGATCAGCGATTTGCCTGAGAATGGCACGGCTGCTTTCCTCGTATGGGGCGATCCAAGCCTTTACGACAGCACATTGCGCATCCTGGAACGGGTGCGGGATAAAGTGGAATTCGATCTCACCGTCATCCCGGGCATTACCAGCATTCAGGCGCTTGCCGCCAGCCACCGCATTCCTATCAGTCTCGTCGGCAAGTCGGTGGAGATTACGACCGGCCGAAGGCTTGCCGAAGAGGGGCTTAAGACGGAAAGTACGGTTGTAATGCTCGACGGCATCCAGGCGTTTACGAAGATCGACGACCCGGATGCGGAGATCTTCTGGGGAGCCTATCTTGGCACGCAGGACGAAATCATCCGTGCCGGGCGGCTCGGCGACGTCGCCGATGACATCGTAAGGACTCGGGCCGAAGCGCGCGAACGGCACGGTTGGATCATGGATATCTACCTGTTGCGCAAAGGTCGCGATTTTCAGGATTAGTCCAGAGGATTAGTCCGGGCTCTTTAACCCAAGGGTGCCGCCCCGTAGGGGCATGGATGAAAGGACGAGCCATGGGCCTTGCCGGCGAAAAAGAGATCGACATGGAAGGGCGCGTCATTGCTGCACCAGGCCCGCGCCGAGGCGCCTGTCCGACACTTGCTGCACCCATGGCGACCGGCGACGGCCTTCTTGTACGGTTGCGGCCGGCCGGCGGCGCGCTAACGCCTTCGCAATTGAATATGCTTGCAGCCTCCGCAGCGGCATACGGCAATGGCCTTCTGGAAATTTCTGCGCGGGGAAGTCTGCAAGTCCGCGGCCTGCGGCCGGAAACTATCGGGCGGCTCGCCTCTGATGTTGTTGCGGCTGGGATCCTTGTGCCAGCAGGTCCGCCGATCGAGCTATCGCCGCTGCATGGCATCGACCCGGGTGAGATAGGAAGTGCCGCCGCGATCGAAGCCCGGCTGCGAGATGAGCTCAAGATCGCGCTGTCTTCACCATTTTTGGCCCCGAAGCTCTCAATCATCGTCGACGGTGGAGGATATTTCGGTCTATCCAGCCTTTCGGCCGATATCCGCGTTGTCGCTCTGGACGCGGGCCGCTGGCTGGTCGCCATAAACGGTGATGCAAAGACGGCAAAAACGGTTTGTATCGGTTCAGCGGATGACGTCACCCGGGCGGTTGGGCAATTGCTGGCGATGCTGATGGAAATTGGCAAGAATTCTCGAACGCGCGACATTGGACTGCTTGCATTGCGCGATGTGTTTCCAGCAATGGAAGCGCAATTTGCCACCGGGCCACATGCGGAAATGCCGGGGCCTGGCCTTCATCAGCTCTGCGACCACAGTCGGATCCTTGGCCTCAGACCGCGTTTCGGCCAGATGAAGGCAAGCGACCTGTCAAGATTTCTGGAAGAAACCGAACGCCTCGGTGCAGCGGAAATACGCCTGGCACCGGGCCGCCAGTTCCTCGTGACGGGCTGCAGCACAGAGCACGCGAAGGCCTTGCAGACAGCTGCAAAGGAGTATGGCTTTAGCTCCGATCCGAATGATCCATCTGCAAATATTGCGGCATGCGCCGGGGCGGGCGCCTGCGCCTCTGGCCTTTATGAAACAAGGATGCGGGCACAGCATTTACTGCGGCATTCACCGGATCTTTTCGATGGATCGCTGACGTTTCATCTCTCGGGTTGTTCCAAGGGATGCGCTCATCCGCGACCGGCGCTGGCGCTGACTGGAATGCCGAGCGGTTATGGTATTGTGTTGAGCGGACATGCAGGCGACAGGCCCGATGCAACGATTGCTGGCGGCGAGATTGATTTCGCTATAGAGAAGCTCGCCCGGCTTGTCGGGGAGAACAAGAGCGCTGATGAATCGGCTGCTGCCTGCCTGACGCGGCTCGGCCTCCAGACGATCGTGAAGGCGCTGAAACAGGAATAAGTATGCCAGATTACGATTATATCCGCAGCGGCGAGGCGATCTACGAGCGCTCCTTTGCGATTATCCGCAGCGAAGCGGACCTCTCGCGCTTTTCGCCGGACGAGGCCGAGATTGCCGTGCGCATGATTCATGCCTGCGGGCTGGTCGAAGCCGCCACACATTTCGACTTCTCTGCGGATTTCGTCTTTGCAGCGCGCGGCGCGCTCAAAAAAGGCGCGCCAATCTTCTGCGACGCAGAGATGGTGGCGCATGGAATCACACGCGCCAGGCTGCCACAAAGGAATGACGTGATCTGCACTTTGCGCGACCCGCGCACCCCGAAAATGGCAGAAGCAAGCGGCAACACGCGTTCGGCGGCGGCCATCGACCTTTGGGTCGATCGTCTGGCCGGAAGCGTTGTCGCGATAGGCAATGCTCCAACGGCACTTTTCCACCTTCTTGAACTGCTGCGCGGCGGCGCACCAAAGCCGGCTGCCATCATCGGCATGCCGGTCGGCTTCGTAGGCGCGGCAGAATCCAAGGACGCGTTGGCGGAAAATTCTTATGGCGTGCCCTTTGCGATCGTTCGCGGCCGCCTCGGCGGCAGTGCGATGACGGCGGCCGCAATCAACGCGCTGGCGAGGTCGGGACTATGAGCAGACCCAGCCGTCTGATCGGCGTCGGCACAGGTCCAGGTGACCCGGATCTGCTGACCATCAAGGCAAAGAAGGCGATCGAAGCTGCGGACGTCATCGCTTATTTCGCCAAACAGGGCAGGGCCGGCAACGGCCGAGCGGTTGTCCAGCACCTGATCGGTCCCGAGACAGAACTGCTGCCGCTCTATTATCCGGTTACCACTGAAATCGAAAAGAGCGAAGTGCTCTATCAAAGCCAGATCACCGCCTTCTACGATAGTTCTGCAGCCGTGGTCGCAGCCTACCTCGATGCGGGAAAAACCGTTGCGGTCCTCAGAGAAGGCGATCCGAAGTTCTACGGATCTTATATGCACCTGCATGTGCGCCTCGCCGATCGCTATCCTACCGAGGTGATCCCGGGCATCAGCGCCATGTCCGGTTGCTGGTCGCTTGCCGGCATGCCGATCGTCCAAGGCGACGATGTGCTTTCCGTTCTGCCGGGCACCATGGCGGAAGCAGAACTGACGCGGCGGCTTGGCGATACCCAGGCAGCCGTCATTATGAAGGTCGGCCGCAATCTTCCGAAGATTCGCCGCGCTCTTGAAGCGGCTGGGCGTCTCGGCCAAGCCGTCTATGTCGAGCGTGGGACGATGGCGAATGCCGCCATGCTGAAGCTTGCGGAACGGCCGGAGGGTGACGCGCCGTATTTCTCGCTTGTGCTGGTGCCAGGCTGGGAGGCAAACCGATGAGTGGAATCCTGTTTGTCATTGGCACTGGTCCTGGCAACCCAGAGCAGATGACGCCGGAAGCGCATTCAGCCGTTTCGGCATCGACCGATTTCTTCGGCTATGGTCCCTATCTCGACCGGCTGCAGCTCGGCGCCCATCAAAACCGTCACCCCTCTGACAATCGCGAGGAGATGAGGCGGGCAGGGGATGCTTTGACGATGGCGGCAGGCGGCCGCAAGGTCTGTATCGTCTCCGGCGGCGATCCCGGTGTTTTCGCCATGGCCGCGGCAGGCTGCGAGGCAATCGACACAGGTCCGGCGCAGTGGCGTTCCATCGAGCTGGTCGTCGTTCCGGGCATTACCGCAATGCTTGCGGTTGCAGCGCGTGTCGGCGCCCCGCTCGGCCACGATTTCTGCGCGATCTCACTTTCGGATAACCTCAAATCCTGGGATATCATCGAAAAGCGCCTGACATTGGCCGCCAAGGCGGGCTTCGTGATCGCGCTTTACAATCCGGTCAGCAAAGCGCGGCCCTGGCAGCTCGGCAAGGCCTTTGAGCTGCTGCGCGCACATCTGCCGCGGCAGACGCCGGTGATCTTCGGCCGCGCCGCCGGACGCCCCGATGAGCGGATCATAATTCAGCCGCTCGGTGACGCTCACGCTTCGGTGGCGGATATGGCGACCTGCATCATCATCGGTTCGCCGGAAACACGGATTATTTCTGGCGGCGGCAGGCCCGAACTCGTCTATACCCCTCGTTCCATGGCGGGAGGAAACAAGTGACCGATCACGTCGAGCGCTTTCTCGACGGTTTCGACCGCTGCCATGGCGGGCGCGGGCGCACGGGCGATCATGAAGACTTCAATGCCGAGATGACGAGCCGCCACGATTTTCGCGTAGGTCGCCGCGCCGCCGCTATTTTTGGCAACGATCGCATCGATGCGGTGAGAGGCAAGAAGCGCTGCCTCGCCCTCCGCATCGAAGGGGCCGCGATCGAGAATATATTCGACGTTCGCAATATTGAGCGGCGGGGTGACGGGGTCGACGCTACGAACGAGATAGAAATGATGTGCAGCCGCCTCGGCATAATGCGCCTCCTGACGCCCGATCGCCAGGAAGACGCGGCGGGCGACGGGCCCGAGCGCGGCGATTGCCTGCGGAATGTTTCTGCTCGCGGTCCATATGTCGCCCGGCCGCTCGATCCATTCGGGCCGGCGAAGGGCAAGTGCCGCAATCTTGGAAAGTCGTGCTGCGGCGGAGGCGTTGGTGGAGATGCGGGCGGCAAAGGGATGTGTCGCATCGACGAGAAGGTCAAATCCTCCGTCGCGCAGGAAGGAAGCAAGGCCCTCAGCTCCGCCAAAACCGCCAATACGAACGGGTACAGGCTGGATAGACGGTTTTTCCGTGCGGCCGGCCAAAGACAGCAGGATGTCAAACCCGGCCCTCTTGGAGAGCATCTGCGCCAAGGCCCGCGCTTCGCTCGTTCCGCCCAGTATCAGTACGCGGATTTTTGCCATGTCTGATATGCCTAGCCACACCCCGAAACCCTGGCTAACCATTATCGGTATCGGCGAGGATGGTCCAGAAGGACTTGGCGATCACGCCAAGCGGCTGATCCTGGCCGCGCCCGCCGTCTTCGGCGGTGAACGGCACCATGCGCTGATGGGTAATCTGATTGCCGGCGAGAGGCTCGTCTGGCAAAGCCCTTTTGAGACGTCGATCGATGCGATCCTTAGGCGGCGCGGCACACCGGTCGTCGTACTCGCATCCGGTGACCCATTTCTTTTTGGTATCGGCGCAACACTCTCGCGGCATGTGAATGCTGAGGAGATGCGCACCATTCCAGCTCCGTCGGCCTTCAGCATGGCCGCGTCGCGTCTCGGCTGGCCCTTGCAGGAAACCGCCTGCCTCTCGCTTCATGCCCGTTCCATCCATCTCATCCGCCCGCATCTTCATCCCGGACGACGCATTATTGCGCTGACTTCCGACGGGGAGGGGCCCGGGGAACTGGCTTCGCTGTTGTCAAACAGCGGCTTTGGCCATTCACGCATAACTGTTCTGGAGGCACTGGGCGGCGCGCGCGAGCGTATCCTCAGCACGTCCGCAGAAGACTTCCAGTTTCGAGATATCAACCCTCTCAATGTCTGCGCCGTCGAGGTCAAGACAGGAAAAGAAGCTCGCGTCCTGTCTTTTGCCACCGGCCTGGACGACGAACTCTTTGAACACGACGGGCAGATCACCAAGCGTGAAATCCGCGCTCTGACGCTGTCGGCACTTGCGCCGCGCCATGGGGAACTGCTGTGGGATATCGGGGCCGGCTCGGGTTCGATCGGCATCGAGTGGATGCTCCGCGACCCATCACTGAAGACGGTCGCCATCGAGCAATCGCCAGAGCGCGTCAGCCGGATCGCGCGCAATGCTTCAGCGTTCGGCGTGCCCGGCCTTGCCGTTGTCGAGGGAGCAGCCCCTGCGGCATTGAGTGGATTGCCCGAACCTGACGCCATATTTGTTGGCGGAGGCGGCAGCGAACCGGGCGTCATGGATGCCGCAATCGTGTCGCTCAAAAGCGGCGGACGCCTTGTTGCCAACGCGGTGACACTGGAAATGGAGGCCGTGCTGCTTGCCGAACAAGCCAGGCGCGGCGGTTTCCTGACAAGGATCGAGATTTCCCGAGCCGGCCCCATCGGCGCAATGAGCGGCTGGCGCCCGGCAATGCCCGTGGTGCAATGGCGCTGGATCAAGGACTAGAAATGACGGTTCACTTCATCGGAGCAGGCCCAGGTGCAGCCGATCTCATCACCGTTCGCGGCCGCGACCTCATTGGCAGATGCCCGGTATGCCTTTATGCCGGATCGATCGTATCCCCGGAACTGCTCAAATATTGCCCGCCGGATGCGCGCTTCATCGATACCGCGCCGATGTCGCTCGATGAGATCGAGGCGGAATATCTG
>NZ_JABEPH010000180.1:0-12045 GCF_013004495.1 Rhizobium sp. SEMIA 4085 | reverse complement strand
GGGCAGATCACCTACCACTTCAACCGCGCTATGAATGCCGGGTTGACGAAGGACCAGGCCTCCGAAATGCTCGCGCATCTCACCTTCTATGCGGGATGGCCGAACGTGTTCTCGGCAGTCCCCGTCGTCAAGGACGTATTCGAAAAGCGGCCGAGCTGATCGCGCCGCGAAGACTTCGTGCCCGGTTCCATCCCACGAGGGACCGGGCATGACCTTTCCGAACGGCTCTATCCGCGCTCGCGCAACGCATCAACGACGATGTTGAAGGCGGCCGACGACTGGCGCCGGCTCGGATAGTACAGGTGGTAGCCTGGATAATGCGGGCACCAGTCGGCCAGAACCTGCACCAGACGCCCGGCCTCGATCTCCGGCATCGCCAGTCCATCTGGTATGAAACCCAGTCCAAACCCATCGACTGCCATCGCCCGAATCTGAGTGATGCCATTGCAGGTCATCTGGCCGTCGACGCGGACCCGCATGTCCTCGCCATCCTTCTCGAATTCCCAGGCATAGAGCCCTCCACGGGTCGGCAGGCGCAGATTGATACATTGATGTCGGGTCAGTTCCTGTGGCGTGATGGGTGCAGGGTTCCGCTCGAGATAGTCGGGAGAGCCAATGACAATCATCCGCTGCTCCGGACTGATGCGAACCGCGATCATTCCCTGGGAGACGATCTCGCCGAGGCGAACCCCGGCATCGAACCGCTCGGCAACGATGTCGGTCAGACCGTAGTCGATGACGAACTCCACCTTGATGTCCGGATAGTCGTGAAGGATTTTGCGGAGCTTCGGCCACAGGACATGGTCTATCGCGTAGTCCTCGGCAGTGATGCGGATAGTGCCTGCCGGCCTTTCCCGCTTGTCGGTAAGGCGACCAATTCCCCCTCGATCTCTTCGAAGCGCGGCCCAATCGTCTTCAGCAGGTGTTCGCCTTCCGGCGTCGGGGCGACGCTGCGCGTCGTGCGCGTCAGCAGCCGGACACCGAGGCGCTCCTCCAGACCGCGGACGATGTGGCTCAGTCCCGACTGGGACATGCCGAGCTTCGCTGCGGCCTTTGTGAAGCTCCTTTCACGCGCAACAGCGAGGAAGGCGAGCAGATCATTGACGTTCTCACGCAGCATTCATGGGTTCCTCGCATTAATCCGATACCATCCTAGCAGAAATTCGCTCATTCGCGATTCGATATTCATGCGCCACACCCATATGTCTTTGCGGAATTGGGCATCTAATCGTTCTGAATGACGCGCACTACCTTCGTCGCAGCAAGAAACGAAGAAGGACGATGGATGTCCGCTATCGCTTCGTCATCGACATGTCCGCGGGCCGCACAGCCTGACGCTCCTCCTCCATTTCGCCCCCGGCCTTCGCCGGGGCGGCTTCTTCACTGACCTGACAAGAAAGGACGAACAATGAAACAGCTCACTGCAACCGCCGCCACTCTCGCCCTCTTCGCGTCGACGTCAGCCTTTGCCGAATCCTCGCAGTTCTCGCAGGGCGGCTCACGCCCCTCGATAAAGGGGCCGGAGGCGAACTTCACGGGCTCGGTCACAGTTGATCCGCTCTATTCCAATAACGAACACACGAGCAATACCGGCGGCCACGTCACATTCGAGCCGGGCGCCCGATCCGCATGGCACACCCATCCCGCGGGACAGGTCCTGATCGTCACGTCAGGTACCGGATGGGTTCAGGAAGAAGGTGGCGAAAAGCGCGTCATGCGACCAGGCGACGTCATCTGGTGCCCGCCGGACGTGAAGCATTGGCACGGCGCCACGGCAACGACCGGCGTCGGCCACATCGCCATTACCAACATGAAGGATGGCAAAAACGTCGCCTGGATGGAGAAGGTCTCGGACGACCAGTACCTGGACTGACGCTTGAGCGACCTGAGGATGGTTCTATGAAATACGCAACAGCAGCAGTCGGGGCGATCGCCCTGGCAACCGTTCTGATCTCGTCTACGACATGGGCGCAGGACGTTCGCTCGTCTTCTCCGATCTCCTCGACGGCCAGCGCGGATTGGTCGATGGAGGTCGTCGCCGAAGGACTCGACTATCCTTGGGAAATCCAACAGACAGGCGGTCGAATCCTCATCACGGAAGCGGCCGGCGATGTCGTCTCGATCGAAGGCGGCCGCGTGGTGCGTCATCTGGTCGAGACGTCTGATCCCATTGCCCGCGAGGGCGGCGGCGGTCTTCTCGGCATGACACTGTCGAAGGACTTCGAAAGCAACGAGACCGCGTACTTCTACCATACATACCACGCCGACGGCGCTCTCTCGAACAAGCTCATCGAGGCGCGCTTCGACGGAACCTCGTGGACGGAGACGCGCACTCTTCTCCAGGGTATTCCCGGACACCATCTCTACAATGGAGGTCGCGTTGCGATCGGTCCGGACGGCTATTTGTACGTGACGACCGGATGGACGGAGAACCGCCAGAGACCTCAGGATATCTCGAGCCTCGCCGGCAAGATCTTGCGCATGACCGTCGACGGCAAGGTGCCGGACGACAACCCATTTCCCGGTTCCTACGTCTATTCTCTCGGACACAGAAACCCGCAAGGGATCGCCTGGGGCCCCGATGGCCGGTTGTTCGTCGCAGAACACGGGCAGTCCGCACACGACGAAATCAATCTGATCGTCGCCGGCCGCAATTACGGTTGGCCCGTCGTTTCCGGCGACGAGGAACGGCAGGGAATGGAAAGGCCTCTCCTTCATTCCGGCAACAACACCTGGGCGCCCTCGGGCATCGCGTTTGCTGGAAACGAACTCCTCGTCTCCGCTCTCGTCGGCAAAGGCCTCTACGTCTTCGACGCTGCCGAGAACAGCCTGAAACCGATCTTCACTTCGGGCGATCGACTCCGTGACGTGCTGCCGATCGGTCAGAACATCTATGTCGTGACCACGAACCGCTCGCCGCGGGCGGAAGGTCCCTCCGAAGACCGGCTCCTGAAACTGACGCGGACAAAATAGCCTGGCCCGCCACACTCGACACAACAGGAAGACCAAGATGAAATTCGACTTCGAAAACAAAGTGGCGCTCGTCACAGGCGCTGCATCGGGCATGGGGCTGGCGACCGCGAAGGCATTCGCAGCCGCCGGTGCCGCCGTCGCACTCGTCGACGTCAACGAAGACGCGGTCAAGGGTGCGGCGCACGGGCTGATCGCGGACGGCCACAGGGTTATCGGCATTCGATGCGATGTCGCCAACATGGAGGAGGTCGAGACGATGGTCACCGAGACGATCGCTACCTTCGGCGGTCTCGATGCCGCGTTCAACAACGCGGGTGTAAAAAGCCCCGTCGCGGAAACCGCCCTCGCCGACCCTGGCGATTACGATTTCGTCATGGGCGTCAACCTTCGCGGCATCTGGAATTGCATGAAGTCCGAGCTTCTGCACATGCGTGAACAGGGAAGCGGCACGATCGTCAACAATTCGTCGCTCGGCGGCCTCGTCGGTATAGCCGAGCGCGGCATCTACCATGCCTCCAAGCATGGGGTCGTCGGCCTGACAAGAAGCGCCGGTCTCGAATACGCACCGAAGGGCATCCGCATCAACGCCATCTGCCCCGGCATCATCGCTACCCCGATGGTCACGACCATGCTGGAGACGCAGCCGGAGGCGATGGAAATCATGATGAAGGACGTTCCGATCGGCCGTCTCGGCCGTGCCGAAGAAATCGCAGATGCCGTCCTGTGGTTGTCCAGCCCGGCCTCGACCTTCGTGATCGGACACGCATTGCCCGTGGACGGCGGCTACACGGTTCGCTGAACGCAGCCGGAAAAAACGGACGAATTGCTCAGATGAGACACGATGTCGACGCGATCACCGCAGAGCCCAGACCATCCTCGACGGTATCAGAGATGTGGCTCATGACCGTACTGGGGATGCTGCTGGCCTTCGCGTCGATCTCGACCGACCTCTACCTGCCTGCGATGCCGGGCATGAGCGCGGCGCTGGGGACCACACAGGGAAGCCTGCAGTACACGGTGTCGGCCTATCTGATCGGTTTCAGCTTCGGCCAGTTGATCTGGGGTCCGGTCGGCGACCGGTTCGGACGGCGCGTCCCCGTGGCCGTCGGTCTCGTCCTGTTCATGGCCGGCTGCACGGGCTGCGCCTTGTCCGCCGATGTCGTCCAACTGATCGCCTTCCGGGTTCTCCAGGCGGTCGGCGCCTGCGCTGGGGTCGTGCTTGCCCGAGCCATGGTGCGCGACCTCTATGGCCGCGACCGCGCGGCAGCGGTGCTATCTACGTTGATGACCGTCATGGCCGTCGCGCCGCTTCTAGGCCCAAGCGTCGGTGGGCTGATCCTCGTGGTCGCGCCTTGGCAGGCGATCTTCTGGGCCCTCGTCGGCATCGGCCTCCTCACGCTAGTCGCGCTCTTCACCATTCCTGAGACGCTTCCTGCGGAGCGACGCAGCAACGAATCTCTCGGCGTGGCATTCGCCTCCTATGGCGGCCTCATACTGGATAATCGGCTTATGGTGTATGGCGGAGCCCTTGGCTTCTACTATGCCGGTGTCTTCGCCGGCATCTCAAGCTCGTCCTTCGCCTACATCGACTATCATCACCTCTCCCCGCAGCTCTTTGGAGCGGTCTTCGCCGTCGGCACGGTCGGCCTGATGGCGACGAACTTCGCCAACGCGCGACTGGTCGCGCGATACGGTAGCGATAGGATGCTGAAGCTAGGCGCGGCAGGCGCCGCTGTCAGCGGTCTGGTTCTTGCTTTCGTCACCGCGACGGATTTCGGGGGCGTCTATGGAATGGCCGCAAGCCTGTGGCTGTTCACCGCAATGAACGGCCTCGTCACAGCCAATGCGATCTCCGGAGCGCTGGCCGACTTCCCGACGCGAGCCGGCGCCGTGTCCGCGCTGATGGGCGCCATCCAGTACGGGAGCGGCGTGGTCGGATCAGCAGTCGCCGGGACTTTTGCCAATGGGACACCCTGGCCGATGGGGGTAGTGATTGC
The DNA here is from genome assembly GCF_013004495.1 of Rhizobium sp. SEMIA 4085. Taxonomy (NCBI): domain Bacteria; kingdom Pseudomonadati; phylum Pseudomonadota; class Alphaproteobacteria; order Hyphomicrobiales; family Rhizobiaceae; genus Rhizobium; species Rhizobium sp. SEMIA 4085. Next base: position 7,075 of record NZ_JABEPH010000180.1, on the reverse strand, counting down.
GATCAGCGGACTTGGCAGTCTGGCGTGTGCTTCGCTGATACGAAGGCAAAGCTTGGATTATTGAAATCCGGCCTTTTTATTCGCACGCCTTGAACGGATTCGAACCAATGACCGCTCATACCGAATTCGTGGAAAGACAACAACTTCACGGCATCTGTTGTGCGTTAGTCACTGATTTTCTTGGATGAAATCCTAACCTGCCACACGCAACCCTTAGCCGGCAACTGGACGCCGAACACCATAAGGCGCAGCGAATGGCACCACGCGGCGGTTGGCTTAAATTGCGTTAGCTACCTGAGAAGCGCGCCCCAAGTCCCCAAAAGTAGCAAATTTAATCGTGCAACATTCGGCGCCTGCCTTCCACCAAACGCCGAATTCGTGCACTCAGTTTGCAAAGAGGGGTCACACTATGAGCGCTGAAAAGCCTGAAAAGTCCGAATCGGAAACGCCAAGCAGCCGGATCTACGATATATTCAGGGTCCTTGTTTCCTCTGTGCTCATCAGCCTGCTCCTCGCAGGCATCAGCACATCGGCGCTGAAGCTCTGGGATCGCTTGTACCCTGAAGACGTGGTGAAGGTCTGGCAGGTGTCGGAAGACGACTACCAGCGCATCTCCACGGCCCTAAACCACTCGAACACCAACCTGATGCGCCTCAAGGAGTTAGTTGCCAATAATCCGGAAGCGGTGAAGTTAGCTACGACCATGCAGGAAGAGCTCCAAGCTGCAAATACGTTGATCGCGAATTCACCCTTCGTCGAGCGACGCGATACCATGAGCGTCACGTGGGATCTGATCTCCTCGGCCTACGCCAAGGGTGAGACCCGCGACAATGACGGAAAAGCGGATATGACGATCACATACATTCTCTTGGCCCTGGTTGGCTTTGTGACCATCTTCCTCTGCGGGGTTTATGCATTCTGCAAAGACAAATCGCAGCGTTCCTTCATAGAGAAAACCCTCACGACCATCGTAGGCTTCGCGCTGGGGATGATAACCGGCTCGAATACCGGGCGGCTCAAATAGTCTGTGGCGCGGTAGCGGCTGGGACGACCGACGCGGGCTTCGGCAGCGAACGGAAATATACGCGGCGCCGCTTCTTTTTGTGGCCGGTGCGCCAAGTCATCGATCCCACAATGTCGCAGTAAGTTTTAAACCCCTCCTCGCTCGCAGCTGAGCGGTCCTGCGCGAAGAACTCGTCAATGCGATCCTGCAAAACCTCGGTTTTGCCGTTGGTCAGGCTGCAATTGAAGATGTCGATCTGCGCGGCCGGGGGACGCGTCTTCTCGTCGTTGAGGGTGAAGCCTGCCTCGGCGACGGCAGCAAGAAGACCATCGAACGCCGACTGCAGCTCCGCCTCATCGTTACCCGAGAGACAGATATCGTCCATATAGATCGAGACGGTGATGGATACGGGAAGCCCACGAAGGTAGACGCCTATCGGGGACATCGCGAGAACGAGAGTCGCCAGGATAGGCGATTGAACGAATCCATACGGAAGCACATACCCTGCTCCGTAGGGGTTCTTTACGGTTGACCACTTCGCATAATATTCCGGCCGCTGGACATGGATATCTTTCAGCGCGCGCTTAACGCGATTGCGCTGGACGCTATAAAAGAATTTCGAGATGTCGATGCGGCAGAAAAACTGGTTGTTGCGGTGTCGATGCAGCGCGACAACGTGCGACCCGTCTTTGAAATGGTAGACAAAGCTGTCGAATTTGTAGGCCTTGTTCACTTTGCTCTTGAGCTCAGCGCCAAGCCGTTCCCCGAAAGGGTTAGGCGCATAGATCGGCTTGCCGTTCTTTTTGTAAGAATAAAGGAAGTTTTCGAACGCTAAGGGCATAGTTGACAACCTTGCTGTAGATATCGAGTGCAACATTGATGATCTCCAAGGCGGAGTACAATATCGTCAAGACAGCTACAGCAAGGTCGAGATGCTTATGAATTTTCTTCATCGGCAAATCCTCCATTGCGAGACTTCAGCAAACTGCAACCCATGTTTAACCATGGAGTCGTCAACTGAGAGAACAATAGTGTATTCCCGAAGCTCGTACATGAGGACAACCCGAAGGTCGAACTTTCCGTAGAGCCGTGAGCTACAGCCTATTGCTGAAATCGACTTGGATATACGTTTGTCTTCTTGGAGTTGCAAGGGCGCAACCTCTGAACGAATACGATTTTTGCTGGCCCTAGCGAGTTCGATCACCACCAAAGGCCGGACGTCGATCTCTCAAAATCAAGGTGGGTGCCACTTGCTAAGCATCCGGCGTGCGGTCTGCGATTAATTACCGCCCGCCATGAATCGCGGTTCGGCGTCCGTGTCATCACGCGCAATCATGCTGCATTGGGCAGCGAGCGACAGGGCGGACAACAGGCGGTCGGGCGTCGGCCCGAATGGACCGCTCAACCTCTTGTGGACGCTCAGCCACCCGCTGTCGCCGAGCGCAAGCCGAAGGCGCTGCGTGCCGTCGCCGTTTCGCGCCACCGACCATCGGACATGCTGCCCGATCACCCAGGTCTCGATCAGCTCTCGCCAGAGGGTTTCGACCGTCGCTTCCGTCAGCGACAGGAGCCGCCGGTGCTGGAGCGATATTGGGAAGCGATCCGATCGCCCTCCCAGCTCACCAAGCCGGCCATCGTCGGCGCCTTCTTGCTTGAGGGCCGCATACATGGCCTGCACGTAGCCAAGGGCCGACAGGACAAGGCCCGGAATGGTCTCGTAGCTGCCAGGGCCGCCGCGCTGCGCGAGACTAAGTCTGTTGCTCAGCGCGACGAAATTCGTCTCACCCGTGGCAGCGGCACTCGGCCAGCCGCGATCCTCGCATCGTTGCGCAAGAGTGGTGAGCAGGTCGCCAACCGTCGGACCGGCCAAGTCCTTATCGAAATCCTCGGCTTGGCGCAGCGCCATTGCAACGAGGGCATCCGTCGATGCCGACCCGCCGTTTGTCCTGATCATTACCTCGATCCAGACGAGCATGCTTTCAAGCGCCAGGCGTTGCAGTTGTCGCACCTGTAGGGAGGACATCAGCAGCCACGTCGCTAGCAGTCCGGTATCATTCGATCCGGCGCGGACCAGCGCGCGTCCTCCTGGCAGCACGCCGGATGCCAGGACGGTACGCAGCTCCGGCACCGTCAAGCCGTCCGGTGTCGCATTGATGGCTTCAAGGACTAGCGCCAGCGTGTCATTGCGCCGCGTGAAATCCGTCCTGCCCGTTTCCCGCCCCGGTTCGAACAGCCTGCGAAAGACGTCCCGTTCCTCGTTCGACGGCTCCGACGGTGGAAGAGCGTCGTTCAGGGACTCCACCTCCTCGGGGCGGAAGGTGACCACACCGGGTTCGACCATGTGGCGAATGGCAGACCTGGACACGATCGCATCAATCGCCCTGACGGCAGGCATGACCTGTTCGGTCGGCCGAAAGACGCCGATGACGGACGTCTGCTCAAGGTACCCGAGCGCCTTGATCGAGGGGCCGTACTGGATCGCGTCCATGATCGACGTGGAAGCCTGGCGCTTCTTCTTGACGGTTTCCCAATTCGCGCCCTTGAAGGTAAAGGGGGCCCCACCATCCATTGGCATGCAACTCCTCAACACCGCCATCCCAGGCAGGTCGCGTCCGCCGGCCAGCATGTGCGACCAGGCGTAGATGACCTCGAGGCGCATGACGAAGTCCTTCGCCGCCGCGGAATCGATATCCTTCTTGCCGCCGTTCGACAGGAGGTCATTGGTCTTCCACCAGGCCCAGGCCATGAAGGCGTATGGACGGATGAAAACCGTTGTGTTGTTGATCCCCGGGATGGCCCGATCCATCAGGTCGAGATTGATCTGGCGCAGGCCGAGCGGATCCACGCCTCCGTCCTTCAGGGCAAGCTTGGTGATCAGCCGCGCGCCCGGCGCTGTCGCAAAATCGAGATCCATGTCCTGGAGCAACTGGTTCACTCAGGTTTCCTCCGGCTGGATGTCGACGATGATCGCGGTACACTTCAGCCCTTGGCAGCTGGCGATTCCGCCCTTGCGCAGGCGGCCCGCTTCGACGGCGGCAAGCTTCATGTTACAGGATGGGCAATGCCTCCAGTCCCTGCGAACGAAGACGGTTTCCCGCCGTCGGATGCCTCGACAGATCCTGCCGAAGGCCGCGATCTCCTCGGGCTTTGCGACACCCGAAAGATCGGGCATCGACCCCTCCCCGTCGAGCGCGGCGATCAGGGCTCGAGTGCGCTGCCATGATGTCGGCGCGGCAAGTATCCCGGTAACGGCAAGCTTCCAGTCCATGGCGCGGACCTCTGCCGCGAGCTGGCTTTCGCGATGGCCCGTTGGTGGCTTTTCGAGAAGATCGCAGTGGTCCTTGGTCAATCCGCCACGAAACCAGATCTCCAGCGCCTTGTGGATCTCAGCGCTCTTTTTCGGCTCGCGAAGGCCAGGAGCCACCGTCGCGACGGCATAGCACCGGTCGAGCGTGTCCAGGCCAGTACGTGCTGGTCCGGCGCGCCTTGCGAGGTTTCGCCAGACCGGCAAGTAGGTCTTCAGGAACTGCTCGGGTTCCTCGACATTGTCGGCGCCATAGAGAATGAAGTCGAGCACCGACAGGATGTTCTCCCGTTTCGTTGGTCCGTCCGGAGACTCGTCGATCTTGCGCATGAAGGAGCCGATCGCGCCGGCCAGGAGGTCTGCATTCGACCAGACACTTTCCCCGCTTCCGTCATCGCCGCCATCTCCGGCATCGTTCTCATGCCCGTGCCCCTGCCCCCGCCGCGGCGCCTCGGTGATCCTCTGGCGGAACCGCGCGATGAGTTTCTGGAACGCCGACTGGCCCGCGCCCGAGGCAGCGCGATCATTTTCCGGCTTCAAGGCGTCGCCAAGCCCGAGCTCGCCGGCCGGCACCAGGTGCGAGGCCTCCTCCTTGTCGGCGCTGGCAGAATTGCTCCCGGACGCGATCGGTAAGTCGCCAGCCAGGAAGGCCTCGGGATGCTTGGTGAAGAAGCCCGCGATGATATCGTTGTCGCGCGGGTTTTCGGCCCCACCGGCCGCGCGCGCCATGGCTTCGGCAATCGCGCCGCGCTCGCGGACGGCCGCGATGATGTCCGTCATCACCAGCCAGCCGCGGACGGTCTCTTCGCCGCGCGCCAGCACCAGCTGCAGTGACGAGACGACCGCATCGACCCTCCTGCGCTCGATCATGAATCGTCCATCAGCCGCGAGCTCGACTGCACCGATCGCCTCGAACCGACCGGGAGCATAGAGCGAGGCATTCCAGGATCCTTCCGGAGCGGGGACGTCGAGGATGCGGCCGTTGACCGCGCCGCCATCCAGCCGTGCAATCAGGCATGGCGACGCCGTATGGTGCGGCTCCTGGCCACCCTCGCCAACGAGGCCCTTGGGATAACCCGCTCGGCTCCAGCCGAGCCATGGCGCACCGTCTGATACGCGTGCAACGACCACCTCGACGCTGCCAAGGCCCAGACCATTGACCGTCGCATTTGCGCTCCCGGTAATCGTGAGACGCCCCTTGGCGCATTCAATATCGAAGGCCTTGGCGTGCAGCAGCTTCTCGCCCGAGAACAGCGGGCTGGTGACGGGTTGGGCCGCTAGGCCGAGGGTCTTGGCCAAATCGAAGTCGAACCAGAAGGGCACTTTCGGCGGAACGAACACATTAACCGTCTTGCAGCCGAGGTCACGCGCGAGGTCGACAACCGCTTTCGGGCCGCCGAAATAAGGTGACAAAACGGTCAGCGACCTCGCGCCCCCGAGCTCCCTTGCCATCTCGACGACCTGCGGTGCGAGCGCCCGATTGACGGAATGCAGGACACGGGTTGGCCCGCCGCTCTTGCGATCGCCGGCCGCAAGACAGAGATCGGCGAATTTCTGGAGCGGCGGCAGCGCGGAAGGGTCGGAGCGAAGGCGGCCTTGGCCGAGGGTCTCCCCAAGCGAGAGGAGAAAGTCAGCCAGATCGGTGAAGGCTTCCGGGTCGGTTTCGGGGTTGAGGTATTCGGCGACCTCAGCGTTGAATCCCCAGCCGCCCATGGTGAGATTTCCCGATCCGACCAGCGCCCGCAGCTCGCCTTCGTGCGATGCAAGCAGCGTGATCTTCGGATGAAACACGCCACTTCCGACGACGGCGATCGGAATGACGTCATAGCCAACCCCGGCGTTCGATGCGCCTGTTTCAGATAGCGAAGCGCGGTAGCCCTCGATATCGGCCAGGATCGTGACGTCGCGCCGATTGTCACCGAGCGCCTGAAGAGGCACGGCTTCCAGAAACGACAGGCTCAGCGAATAGGTTGTCATCAGCAAGGAGCGCCAACGGTCGCTCCGCAATATGTCGAGGGGAGAAATTTCGAGAAGCATCGCTTTCGCTGTGATCAAAATCATCGGAGTGAATGAGTTGCCATCAACTTCGATGATTATTAGAAATAAACGCTGGGAAAAATTATCGTTAATGCACTTATTAGCTGTTTTCTTGTTTATTAAAAGAGCTGATCTGAGTAGTAAATTAGGAACGAATTTAGCAACACAGGCGCGGGCTGACTTCAACCATGACATGAGTCGCGCTTGGCTTGTCTGATGTTGGTTAATTTAACAACGGGCATTAATCAATGGTACGCGCTTCGTGGCAAGGAATCGGCTGAAACGGCCAATGCAATGGATGCGCGTTCGAAGGGGAACAACGAAGAAATGTTTTTAGTCATGTTCACCGAGAGCTTTCGCGTCCTTTAGGAGGGGCAATGGACGTATTTGATCTCGCTCGGTCCTTAGTCGACCAGTATGAAGGCTTCAGCCGGTCGTTTGCCAACATCAAGTCAAAGGACATTTTCGATCAGATCGACGCGGAATACGCGTCCCGGCGGTTCTGGCCGGAGCCGGTGTTGCAAATTAATCCAGAGTACAAGCCAGGAGCAACCGTTGCGCAATTGGTAGATGAAGGCGTCCTGCATCCGGGCTGCGGCGATATCTTCTCGGGCTGGACCTTGCGCTACCATCAGCAAATGGCCGCAGAATTCGGCGCAGAAGGCAAGGACTTTATCGTCACCACGGGGACCGGCTCCGGCAAGTCGCTATGCTACTTCATCCCCATCATC
>NZ_JABEPH010000179.1:0-12090 GCF_013004495.1 Rhizobium sp. SEMIA 4085 | reverse complement strand
GCGTCATACTGGATGCTCAGGCGTCGCGTGGGCGCGGGGTGGTATATAAGAGACAGGTGCGTGAAAGAACACACGGGCGCGCGCGGCTTCGACGTCGTCTACGACACCGTGGGCGGGGCCGGGATCGACGCCGCGTTCAACGCAGTGAGCCGCTTCGGCCACGTCGTCAGTTGCCTCGGTTGGGGCACTCACTCGCTCGGTCCCTTGTCCTTCCGGGCCGCAAGCTACTCGGGCGTCTTCACGCTCCTGCCGATCTTGACCGGGGAAGGCCGCGCCCATCATGGAACGATCCTGCGCGAAGCCAAACGCCTTGCCGAAGCCGGGAAGATCACCCCTCTCCTCGATCCGCGCCGCTTCAGTTTCGAGACAATCGCAAAAGCCTATGCCGAAATCGACAACCGCACTGCCAACGGAAAGATTGTCATCGACGTCGGCGACTAGAGCGTATGTCCAATCCCTAGCTAAAGGAAACGCATCATGCCATTCGTCAATGTCAAACTGGTCGACGGCGTATTCACGCCGGAAGAGAAACACGCGATGGCCAAGGCCCTGACCGACGTCATCGTCAAGTTCGAAGGCTCTGAGGCCTTTCGCGAGGTGGTCTGGGTCCTTATCGAGGAACTTCATACGGACGGCTGGCACATCGGCGGCAGGCCGTTCGAGGGGCCAAAGTCATTGATGACGACGCTTTCGAAATCCAAGGACATCGTCGAAGTGATCGACGGCGCGCCCACCACCCGGAAAGAGTGGGCCGCGGCAGCGCCAGTTTTGGGCTGACCACTTCGCAATTTCGCACACGGCGACCAAAGAGCGCCTCCGGAACCCAACCTCCGGAGGTTGGTCGTTGAGCCGTGTCCGCCCGACAGAGTGAAGAGACATGAATACGAGCACAGCCATGCCAATACCCACGGCGACGAGACGGGAAGTCCTGATTGGCACCGCATCCGCGGCCCTCGCCACGGCGTTGCCTATGGAGGCTTGGGCCGCCGATGCATCGTCGAACTCAACTGATGCAACCATTGAAGATGGGAGTGAGATCATGAACAGCATCAAAACCAAAGACGGCGCGCAGATTTTCTACAAGGACTGGGGAACCGGGCAGCCGATCGTGTTCCACCACGGGTGGCCGCTGAGCAGCGACGACTGGGACAACCAGATGCTGTTCTTCCTCGGCAAGGGTTTCCGGGTCATCGCCCACGACCGAAGGGGCCACGGCCGCTCCAGCCAAACTTCGGGCGGCAACGACATGAACACCTACGCGGCCGACGTCGCCGCGCTCGTCGAGGCGCTCGACCTCCGGGATGCGATCCATATCGGCCATTCGACGGGCGGCGGCGAGGTGACCAGATACGTCGCCCGGCACGGCAAAGGCCGGGTCGCCAAAGCGGTGCTCATCTCAGCCATTCCGCCCTTGATGGTCAAGTCGGCGAAGAACCCCGGCGGACTTCCCATCGAAGTCTTTGACGGTTACCGCGCGGCTCTGGCGGCCAACCGGGCGCAGCTCTATCTCGATATCGCGAGCGGCCCGTTCTACGGCTTCAACCGCCCCGGCGCGGCCATCTCCGAAGGCACGATCCGCAATTGGTGGCGTCAGGGGATGATGGGCGGGGCGAACGCGCACTACGAGTGCATCAAAGTCTTTTCGGAGACGGATTTCACCGAAGACCTCCAGGTCATCGACGTTCCGGTCCTGGTGATGCATGGCAGCGACGACCAGGTGGTGCCGATCGCGGACTCCGCCGAACTCTCCATCAAGCTACTCAAGAACGGGAAACTCAAGGTCTACGGCGGCTACCCGCATGGAATGTTCACGACCCACGCCGACGTGATCAATGCGGATCTGCTGGCTTTCATCAAAGCGTGACCTCCCGGGCAGGTCGAAGGGCCTGCCTTCATTCTTCTCAAGTCAAATTCGACAGCCAGAGACCGGCTGCGGAAAGGTATGTCATGAAGTCCGACCACATGCTCTCCCGCCGCGGATTTTGCCTTTGCTGCATGGGCGTGGCGAGTTTCGCCGCCACAGCGGGCTGGATGAGCCCCCGCGAGGCCTACGCTGAGGCGCGCGGCCTGGTGAGCCTCATCAAGGACAGCGCCGCCAAGTCCGTGATCGCCACCCACAAGCTAAGAAACGACATCACCATCCTCGAAGGCTCCGGCGGCAACGTCGCGGTCTTGGGCGGCAAGGACGGTCTCGTCATGGTCGATGCTGGGATCAGCGTGGCGCGTCTCCAGATGACGGAGGCGCTCTCCGCACTCTCCCCTGAACCCGTGACCCATCTCATCAACACCCATTGGCATTTCGATCACGCGGACGGAAACGCCTGGCTCGGCGCGGTTGGAGCTAAAATCATCGCGCACGAGAACACCCGCAAATACCTGTCGCAGGTGCAACGGGTCGAAGACTGGGATTACAACTTCGTTCCGCTGGAACGGAGCGGAGTGCCCAAACACGTCTTCTCCAAGGAGAATTCCCTCAAGCTGAACGGCCAGTCGCTCGCCATGAAATATTATGGTCCGGCGCATACCGACGGCGACATCTCGGTGATGTTCGGCGAGGCAAACGTCATCCATGTCGGCGATACCTACTGGAATGGAATATATCCGTTTATCGACTACTCAACGGGCGGAAGCATCGACGGAATGATCGGAGCGTCGGATGCGAACCTGGCCGCGTCGACCGACAAGACGATCATCATTCCGGGCCATGGGAATCCGGTGAGCAACCGCGCTGAGCTACAGGAATTCCGCGACATGCTGGTGGCCATCCGCGAGAACGTAGCGGCGCTCAAGCGACAAGGACGCTCGCGGGACGAGGCCGTCGCTGCCAAGCCGACGGCCGCCTTCGACGCCAAGTGGGGCAATTTCGTCATCGATCCCGACTTTTTTACGCGGCTGGTTTACGCGGGCGTCTAGCACGGCCTGATCGTCCACCAGAACTCCGGAGAAGACCATGTTCGACGCCCAAGACAGCGGACGCGGACGCAAGCACTTCGATAAATCGCACGGTTTCGGAGATCGCATATTCGAGGCGCGGCTTGTTCTGAGATACGCCCGGCGGCGTCGATAAAATCAACGCGGGCGATGAAGCTGAGGGCGTTATTGCCGGGTTGCCGTTTCAGGCAGCACTTGGCAAGGCTGAGGCCAACCGCACCAACGCGTCGGCAAATCACGGCACGCTTTGGTGTCATAGACCGGAAGGATTTCAAAAATATCGGCACGTCTAAATTGATGCTTTACCCCGGCAGCATCAATGAACACATGCTCGCCTTGGAATGTCAGACCGGTCGCAAGGAAGTTACGCTCATCCTCACCCTCAAATAACGACACAACAAACATTTAATTTACCCTATGTATTAGCTAAGCGATATATACATTGATGCGCGAAACTTAAATTTGTCCTTCCGTTTTGAGCAAGTGCTAGAAATTGTAGAACAGTGCTAGTCGGACAACGAGCGGCGTCCAGCGGTTGAGCCGCTGAAGGCAAACCGGGGCCGCTAATTGCAGCATCAACAGCGCTTGCCGACGGCCTCGGCGCCGCTCGCGAAGGACGTGTTCTCGGAACAAAAAACAAGTTCTCTCATTTCTCTTCCATCACAGATGGAGAAAACTGCCATGACTCACGACCCGGAATTCCCTGATCGCAGATCAGACCCACGCACTACTCCGGTCCGCAGTCGCTCTTCGTGGGGCGCATGGGTGGCCATTATCGCGGTGGTTCTGGTAGCTGGCGTTGTATGGTTCGAGTGGGGCGGCTCGCCCGACACCGATCCGATCTCGACATCTTCGACGACGCCCTCCACGCAGCCTGCTCCAGCACCGGCAACGCCGACTGCGCCGACTAATAACAATGTAACCCCGGCGCCCGCTTCTCCTCCTGCGGCTCCGGCGCAGCAGTAGAGCCTGGCTCTAGGCTACGCCTGCAAGACCGTTGCTATTGTGATGGATCGAGAAAGGTCGTTGCGAGTTTCGCCCGGCCTTTTTCGCCCTCTCGATCGGTGACCATTCCTTGAGCATATCGCGCCGCGAAGAAGTTCGAGCTGACGCGGATCGCGCCCATCTCATAAAGGAGATCGAAGGCTATGGAGCCGAGCGATTGCTGCAGCAGTCTGAAATCGGACCGCCCTGCTCGTCGAGCACGACTGCCTCGCCATCGAGAACCCACGCCACGCCGAGCTGCTTGGCGGCCTGCTCGATCGCCCGAAAGCAATGCGTCCAATCATGCCCGCCCCAGTTGATTTCGTAAACCGCTGCTCGCACCTCGGCGGCTTGATGCTTGAAAAGCGTCCGGCATAGGTCGATGTGGTTCGGCATGGGATCGAGGGAACGGTTCGGCTGGGTCGGATCGCGCGGTTTTGTGGCTCTGGTACGGACACTTGCGACGTCTTTGGCAAGGAGAGACTTTTTCGGCTTCTGAGGAGCTCTTGTCATCCCCTCTGTTCATCAGGCAATTCTTAAAAAGTCCTTTGGAGGAGAGCTTGCTTAGACGTGGTCCGTGGACGTACTATCTACGTTCCGCGAGCCTGCCCCTGCGCTCAGCCGAGGTAAAGGCCCGGCGAAACAGGGAGGTTTGTCATGAGAGTTGCATCGATATTCGCAGCCGGCTTGATCGGATTATGCGGGATGGCCTCCTTTGCTGCGGCAGAGGGTGGGCACACAATGGTCACTCCCGATGAAGTCAAGTGGGGGCCGGCCCCCAAGGTGCTTCCCGCTGGAGCAGAGGCGGCGGTTCTGTTCGGCGATCCCACCAAGGAAGGTTTGTTTGCCCTCCGGCTCAAAGTGCCGTCGGGCTATGCGATCGCGCCGCACACGCATCCCGTGCATGAAGTGGTCACAGTCGTATCAGGGGCTATCAATCTCGGGATGGGCGAAACCGCCGATCCAGGCGCTGCGAAGGCACTGCCTGCAGGCAGTTTCATCGCGTTGCCGCCGGGCATGGCGCATTTCGCTCGCTTCGACGAACCGACGGTGATCCAAATTACGACTACTGGCCCATGGGCCATCAAGTATGTCAACCCGGCGGACGATCCTCAGAAGTCGCAATAGCCAGCCGCTGCATTGATGTCTCAACAGCGGACTAGTCTTTGACGTGGACAGTGGATTGATGTGAAGGAATAGCGGGCCCGGGGGGGCCCGCAGTGCTTTCAAATTATTCGACGACCTCGATCACCGCGCGGGTCTTCGGATTGACCAGCACGCGCTTTTCGTTGACGATCACATAACCGTAATCGGGCTGATCAGGGATCGTGTGGATCTCGACCGTGTCAGGAAGCGCCGTACCGATCGCAACATCACCATCAAACGTAACCGATGGCGATTGCTGCTCAAGAACATAGGTTCTGACCTCGCCGGGAACGGTGACCGTCGCTGTCTGCGCGACCGCCGCGCCCCCGAGCAACAGAAACAGCGATACGGCAGAGATGACCACTTTCTTCATGTTATCCTCCAGGATTTTCAGTGTGCCGGTAGAACGCTGACGGCTAAGATATAGTTCCCCTGCTGCATGGAGTGGAGCTACCATGGTTTGAGGAGAACAGTGCGGTCACGCTCTGGTATTGTCGGAAGCATTAGCCGGCGGCACCATCCGCTGAACGTGCGAGACGGTGAAGGCATGGGCTATTTCCACGTTACTCCGCCCAAGGAGCATGGCTGCCCTTCGTCGCGGTCATCACCGTTGGTAGGCGGGTATTCCCCGTTTTAGCTATCTCACTGAGATCATGCCGCGTCCCCGTTGCCGTCATAAGCGCCCTGTACACTTTTTCTCGGAACAGACTTCATGGCTATTCGTTGAAATGATCGCCAACGGAGATTGCATTACATGAGCTCGGACATCTGGGAACGCAGCATCGAGTTGATCGACTGCGACGATCATTTCCGCACCGTAAAAAATACGAGAGAGGCTGTTGAGTTTCTGTTGACGTCCTGGTCCGGTCAAAAAGGCCCCGCATATGCGGCAGCTCGGAAGGCCTGTCTGCGAGCCCTCGAGGGCAAAAAGCCGGACATAGATCCTCAGGCAGCTTTCATCGCAGCAGCAGCGGAATCTGGTATTCTGAGGGCCAACTAAATTATTAGCCGCCTGCTCTCACAGGCTCCGGCGTGCGGTTCCGCGTATCGCTGGTGGATCCATTTAGTTTCAGGGGATGGCGCCCAATTGGACGAACAGCTGCAGAGGCGCGCCAATCGCCTCCGGGGCGACATTTCCGCCGCCCGCCATAGGCGACGATATCAGCGCCGCTACGGTTCGCGGCTCCAGCATGACCGAACAGCGCGGCTGCCCGCCACGCCAGTCGCCGCGAATATCCACCGGATAGGTCATTCACTGGACCCGATCTCCGACAGAAAGGGCCGGCTTCAGGAGGTTGCGTATGAAGGCGTCAGCGGTCGCGACGATGGCTTGCTTCTCCGCCAGGCCCACCTGCTACGGACACCACGAACGTCGCCATGTCGTCAAACGTTTCCGAACCATTGCTGAACCTCTTTCGCAATACCGATCTCCGCGACATCCGGAGCCAGAGGGCTTTCGGCGCACACATAGTACTCATCTTGACCATCGGTATTGTCCAACCAAAAGGCACGCCCCTGGCGGGCAGTCCCTGCTCTGGGTTTGACCAGACAGCAGAACGTCGATCTGCTTTGCCGCGCCGCCCGCATCCCTATATCTTACGATATCCGGACTCATTGACGCCCTATAAGGGTTGTATGTCCTAGAGCGCCTGGCGGGCGCTCGGATTTGGAGCGGGTCGTAGCGTCGGCGGGGGCGCAAGCTTCGACCCGCTCTTTCTTTCCAGCAACGGAGCGCGCCTATGTTTTGGGATTTCATCACGATCGCAGCGATCTTCGGCGCTTTCTTTATTGTGCGAGAGGCACAAACCGTGCTCGCGAAAGCCCGCCTGTCGAACTGGCGCAGCTTCACCTTCCGGTAAACGGACAAGGAAGCGACAACTTTCCTGAAACAGGATTTCTTGAGGGCCTGATTGCTTTTCCGCCCATGCCGCGTGCAATCTGCTTGTATTTTCCAAGCTTCAGCTGCCTTCCGGATATCTCGTGCTCAACCGGCTTGCCGCTCTGCCGGTGATTTTCCTCGTTTCACTGCCTGCGGCCGCCGGCAACTACCGGCCGGACAATGGCCGCACACTGGATTATCCGCAATCTGTGCTGAAGAATGGCAGCTTCAAGCGCGACAAGAAGGTCGGAGAGCATAGCGCTCACCCCGAATATCGATGTGAGAGTCGAAAGCGGCGGCTGCGAGTATTCGACGAGGACTTACCGCTTCTCTGTCGTCCTGACAGCCGGATGAAAATCAGGCGTCAGGCATTGAATATGTGAAAGACGTCGAGCTCTTTGCCTTGCTGGAGCGTCGCAAGGAACTGGCGCTGGATTTTTCCGGCGCCCGTAAAGCCCTCCAATCCTATATAGCCCTGGTTGTAGAGCCGAAGCTGGGAGAACAGATATATAATCGCAACGACACCGAGAATCAGTGTTCAGAGAAAATCTGGATCGAAGCCGATCGCGGCGCGCAGCCCACGCTTATCGCGGTGACGTTGTCCAGTGGTCCGTATCAGAGGCAGCCTTTCTAATTCAAACTTGGCAGTTAACCGCCTGTTAATATTTAGCTTGCCCCACAAAGCGAATGATCTATCCTCCAGAATCACAGGGCTGCGTAGCGCAACCAGAGTTCTAGAATGCCGCCGGGTTTTACTGTTCCTGCCCTCCCCGGCCTGTTTGTTTTGTTGATAGCTTGTCCATATCACATGCCGGTAACACTGCTGCTACCCAGATCCGGCAAGGAAAGTTTCTGCAGGTTTTGCGTTCATTTTGTTGCTTCTCTAGGAGGGAGATCACCATGGAAGGCGAAGGCGTAGGTTGGATTGCGGCGATCATCATCGGCGGTATCGCCGGCTGGCTCGCGGAAAAATTCATGCACAGCAATATGGGGCTGCTCATGAATATTGTTCTCGGCATTGTCGGCGCGATCGTTGCAAATTTCATTCTCGGCGTCCTGAACATCCAACCGCTCGTCGGCTGGCTCGGATACCTGATCACCGGTTTCGTCGGCGCCTGCATTCTTATTGCGCTCGGACGCCTTGTGAGACGCTGATTTCAATCGCGCAAAAGCCGGGACTATAGCTCCCGGCTTTTGTGTACTTTAGCTGCCGCGTCGCTTCAGCGGCGGCTCATCAGGCCGAAGACGTAGGCAATGCCGGCGGTTACGGCGAGTGCGAAGATCGGCTCCTCACGTACTTTCTCGCGCACACGCTCGGTCATGACAGAAGCCTCGTCGGCAACGGCGGTCTTTGCGCCCTGCCCCAAGGCAACGACGCTCTCGGAAAGCCGTGCCAAATCTTCGCGCAATGCGGTGACTTGAGCCGAAAGATCGTCTGCTGCGATTTCCGCCTTCACGCGTGCGCCCGTCGTTTGTCCGGAGGCGGTCTTGAGTTCGGCCATTGTCTGCTCCTCTTTTTGCGGATGCGGCTTCAACGACGTGAGGGCCGAAAGGTTCCCTGAACCGCTTCATTTCTTGAACGTGGTCGCCTTCCGGGACCTTCGCCGGCACCTGCTATGTTTTCGCGCGCGGACGCTTCATTTCCTTACGCGTTTGTTCTAAGGAACGTCGAAAGCTTTGCCCGTGAAAGGGCGGAATATAATGCGAGGTTTGCGTTTCGATGTTCCATTTCCTGAGAAGAGCCGCCCGGACCTGGGTCGCCAAGCTCCTGATGCTTCTACTGGTCGCTTCATTCGGTATTTGGGGCATCTCCAGTTCGCTGCTCACCGGCAGCAGCAGCACGGCCGTCGTCACCGTCGGTGACCAGCAGGTAGACGCCACCGAATTCCGCCTTGCCTACCAGCGACAGGTCGCAAGCCTCAGCCAGCAGTTCGGCATGCGTCTGACGCCCGAGCAGGCCAAGGCCTTCGGCGTCGAGCAGCAGGTGATCGCCCAGCTCGTCGCCGGCGCCTCGCTCGACCAGCTTGCCGCCGACATGAATCTCGGCCTTTCCGAAGATCGTCTAGCCCAGCTGATCGCTGACGATCCAGCTTTCAAGGCAGTCAACGGCCAGTTTGATCGCACGCTCTTCACTTCGCGCTTGCGCAACGCCGGCATCCGTGAGGCGGACTATATCAGCGAGCGCAGCAAGGTCGCTGTACGCAGCCAGATCGTCGATGCGGTGTCGAACGGCTTCACCGCTCCAAAGACGCTCGTCGACGCGCTGAAGCTCTACCGTCAGGAAAGCCGCGACATCGACTACCTGCTGCTGACGAACGCGAACATCGAGCCCATCAAGGCTCCGGCCGAGGATCTGCTTTCGAAGTGGTTCGACGGCGTCAAGAGCCGCTATCGCGCGCCGCAATATCGCAAGATCGCCTATCTGAAGCTCGAACCTGCCGACATTGCGGATGCCTCGACCGTCACGGACGATCAGATCCGCGAGGATTTCGACAAGCGTAAGGACAGCTATCGCACGCCGGAAACGCGCACGATCGAGCAGCTGACCTTTGGCAGCAAGGATCTGGCGGCGGCTGCCGAAACGGCGCTCAAGAGCGGCACCAGCTTCGACCAGCTCGTGACCGACCAGGGCAAGACGGCAAGCGACGTGCTGCTCGGCGATTTCACCAAGGACAAGGTTCCGGACCAGGCCATCGCCGACGTCGCTTTCGCAGTCGCCAGGGACGGCGGCACGACGCCGGTCGTCGACGGTTCCTTCGGCCCAGTCATCCTCCGCGTCTCCAACATCAAGCCGGAAAGCGTCAAGAACTTCGACGAGGTGAAGGAAGACATCCGCAAGCAGTTGGCGCTCGTCAACGCGTCGCAGGAGGTAATCAACGTGCACGATCGCATCGAGGATCTGCGCGGCTCCGGCCAGACGCTTGAGCAGATTGCCGAACAGCTGAAGCTGAAGGCCGTCGTGATCGACGCCGTCGATCCGAGCGGGTTGGACAAGGACGGCAACGAGGTCAAGGACATCCCCGCGAAGCCGCAGTTGATCGGTGAAGCCTTCAAGACCGAAACAGGTATTCAGGCGCCTGCGCTGTCACTCGGCAATGACGGTTATGTCTGGTTCGACGTGCGCGAAATCACGCCGGAGCGCGACCGCCCGCTGGCCGAAGTGCGCGAAAAGGCCGTGCAGGATTGGACCGCCGAACAGCAGAAGCTCGAACTTGCCAAGAAGGCCGGAGAGCTGAAGCAGGAAGCGCAGAAGGGCAAGACGCTTGCCGACATCGCAGCTCCGCTCGGAATTGCCGTCGAAAGCAAGAGCGGAATCACGCGCGGCACCGAGGATGCCGTTCTCGGCCGCGCCGGCGTGGCCGCTGCCTTCACAGGCCCGGCCGATACCGTTGCAAATGCCGTTGGCGGCGATCCCGGCACGCAGATCCTGCTGAAGGTCACCAGCGTCAACACGGAGCCGACGGGTGATGTGCTGAACAATCAGGATGCGCAGATCACTGCCATGGCGAACGCTGCTGGCGACGACATTCTTGACCAGATGGTGAACCTGCTGCAAACGCACTACGGTGCGTCGATCAACCAGACGCTCGCCGATCAGGCAGCCGTTCGCTAGGAGCTGTAGCGCATGACCGATCTGAAGCCGCTTCTGGCCAAGGCTGCGAGCCGCCAACCGCTGACCCGCGACGAAGCCCGCGAGGCCTTCGAAATCCTGATGTCCGGTCAGGCGACACCCTCGCAGATCGGCGGTTTCCTGATGGCGCTGCGCGTCCGCGGCGAGACGGTCGATGAAATCGTTGGTGCTACGACGACCATGCGCTCGAAGATGCTGCGGGTGGAAGCGCCTGCCGATGCGATCGATATCGTCGGCACCGGCGGTGACGGCAGCGGCACCTACAATATCTCGACGCTGGCGGCGCTGATCGTTGCCGGCGCCGGTGTTCCGGTCGCCAAGCACGGTAACCGGGCATTGAGTTCGAAATCTGGAGCTTCCGATAGCCTGGCAGCTCTGGGCGTCAAGCTTGAGATTGCGCCTGAAGTGATCACGCGCTGCATCAATGAGGCCGGCGTCGGCTTCATGTTTGCTCAGCAACACCATTCCGCGATGCGCCATGTCGGGCCGTCCCGGGTCGAGCTCGGCACCCGCACGATCTTCAACCTGCTCGGGCCGCTGACGAACCCGGCCGGAGTGCGCCGCCAGCTGCTCGGCGTCTTTGCGCCGCAATGGGTCGTGCCGATCGCTGAGGTCATGCGAGACCTCGGTTCGGAGAGCGTCTGGGTCGTGCATGGCGAGGGCCTCGATGAGATCACTACCACCGGCAAGACCAGTGTAGCAGCGCTTGAAAACGGCAAAATCCGCACCTTCGAGCTTTCGCCGGCGGATTTCGGCGTTTCGCCCTGTGCACTCGCGGCGATCAAGGGCGGCGATGGCGTCGCCAATGCTGCTGCACTTCGCGAAGTGCTGAGCGGCGCGAAGAACGCCTATCGCGATATCGCCCTTGCCAACGCGGCAGCCTCGCTCGTCATTGCGGGCAAGGTGGAGACGATCGCCAGCGGCATGAAGCTCGCCACCGAATCGCTTGATAGCGGCGCGACCGCCGTAGCCCTCGATAAACTGATCGCCGTTTCGAACGATATCGATTAGGATTGGCCGATGACCGATATCCTCAGAAAGATCGAGGCCTACAAGCGCGAGGAAATCGCCGCCGCCAAGGCGAAGGTTTCGCTTGCCGACCTGAAGGCGATGCAGGCAGGGCGAACCGCGCCGCGCGGTTTCCACAAGGCTCTCGTTGCCAAGCGCGATGCTGGACACTACGGCCTGATCGCCGAGATCAAGAAGGCAAGCCCATCCAAGGGCCTCATCCGCCCGAATTTCGACCCGCCTGCGCTCGCCAAAGCCTATGAAGCCGGCGGTGCCGCGTGCCTATCCGTCTTGACCGACACGCCAAGCTTTCAAGGCGCGCCGGAGTTCCTGACAGCTGCACGCGAAGCCTGCGCCCTTCCAGCGCTGCGCAAGGATTTCATGTTCGAGACCTACCAGGTGCACGAGGCACGCGCCTGGGGCGCAGATTGCATTCTGCTGATCATGGCCTCGCTTTCCGATGACGAGGCTGAACGACTGCAGGATGAAGCCTTTGCGCTCGACATGGGCG